>DATJAA010000001.1:0-9972 GCA_035516815.1 Acidimicrobiia bacterium
ACGGATCTACCTCGACCGGTTCCTGAACGTCCCGGCCGCGCGGCTCCCCCACACCACGAGTGGGAGCCTCGAAGCGATGAGCCTCTGCTTCGACACGCAGGGCATGGTCGACGAAGCGGCCGACGAGGCGTACGGATTCCTGCATGCCGGCGGTTCGCGTGCCGAGTTGATCGCCGCGCTCGGTCACGCGTTGCTCGTCGAAGACGCGGGCTTCCACTGGTTCCAGACGGTCGAGGCGGGCATGCGGCAGGCGACCGCGTGGCCGGAAGGCTCGGAGGAGTCGGCCCTCGTCCTCGTCGCCGTCGCGCGGTTCCTGGCCGCGCACACGCCGACCCGGCGCGAACTCCCCACCGTCGCGCGCATCGCGGCCCGCCTGCGCCGGGGCGAGGCGCTGTACGAGGACGACGAGACGGAGATCTGAACGCGCCGGATGCCAAGCGACCCCGACGGGATGATGGCGGGAACGCACCGTCGCGCACCTCGGTCGGCACGTACCCGCCGAGGTGCGTACCGCACTCGTGGTCGGCGGCCGCGAGTGCGACATCGGCGGTTGCCATCACCGCGGATACCTCGAACGCGATCACACTCACGACTTTGCGAAGAGCGGACCGACCGCGTTCTGAACCTGGGCTGGCTGTGCTACGCGCACCATCGCCGCAAACCCGACGGCTGGCAGCTCGGCCCACCCGATCCGGTCACCCGCAAGCGCTTGCTCAGAGCACCACCCGCACGGGCGTCATGATTGCCGCAAGCCGCTACCGACTTCGAGACGGCTCAGCCCCCGCCGAGGTCGACCGCGTAGGCCTCGTAGACGAGATCGGCGCCGCGCTGGCGGTGGCGCGCCAGCGCGGCCAGCAGCGCGGTGAGCGCGACGCGCACGTCCTCGGCCCACGCGTCGTAGGCGTCGCCGCTCGCCGGGCAGGCCAGGCGGTCTTCCTCGCGCCCGATCATCGCGAGGATGTCGCTGTGCTCGCGGCGCAGGCGAGATGCGGGGGTCGCGAGTCGCGGCGCCTCGTTCACGAGATCGTCGAGGAACGCGCCGGGAGCTTCGGTCTCTACGACGTGGCGCGTCCACACTTCGTGCACGACGGCGAGCGACTCGCGCACGTGCGTGACCCACTCGGCACGGTTCGCGTAGGGCGCCGCCAGCGCCAGCTCGAGATCGCTGAGCGCGGCCTTGAGGCCCGCCCGGCGGGATCGAACGTCGTCGAGGGCGGGATGAAGGGCCTGAGTGTCACCGCCGGCACGGTGCGTGCCGTCGAAGTTGCGGTAGCGAGCCACCATCACCTCCTGGGAGGCAACCTCGGGGGAGGAACCTCGGGAAAGGCTGTCCGGCGACGGTAGGCCAAAATCCGGTTCTTGACTAGGGGTCGTTCAGCTGTCGTCCGGCGCTCGCAGCTGAGGGAGCACCTTCGCGGCGAAGAGCTCGAGGCTCGACCACGCCAGTGCCGGCGGTAGGCCGCCGGCGAGGGGGTTGAAGACGATGCCGCCCTGCGCCGGAACCTCCCGGAGCCGGGCGATCACGTCGGTGGGTGTCCCGACGACGTACTGGGGCGAGGCCTTCAGATCGTCGACCGACGCGGCGTGCACACCGGGGGTCGAGTGCTGGCCCGGCGTCTGGAACGACGCATAGGTCTGTGCCTCGTAGAGCACGTACTCGCCGATCTCCGCCCAGGCCTTCTCCGGGTCGTCGGCCACGTGCACGAACGTCGGACCGACGGGCTGCAGGACGTAGCCGCCGTCGAAGCCGACCCGGGCCGCCTCGTCGTCGTACGCCTCGCGCACGGCCGCGTCCGAGTTCATGGCGAACATCGCCAGCCGCAACCGCGCCGCCCGCCGCGCTGCAGCCGGGACGCCGCCTCCGGCGAAGAGCATCCGCCGCGGATCGGTCACAGGCTTGGGCGTGACGACGACGTCACGCCCGCGCCATTCGAACGGCTCGCCCGACAGCGCCTCCAGGACGGCCTGCACGTGTTCCTCGAGCACGCGACCCCGCGCCGCGTGCTCGAGTCCGGCCATGTCGAACTCCTCGACGCGGTAGCCCGCGCCGAACACCACCCACATCCGCCCGGGAAACGCATTGTCGAGGACGGCGATCTGCTCGGCGACCCTGATCGGGTCGTGCAGCGGCAGGATCGCCGCGCTCACCATCACGCGGGCGCGCGTGCTCCGCGCGAGCACGGCGCCGGCCATGGTCAAGGGCGCCGGCATCCAGCCGTCGTCCACTCCGTGATGTTCCGAGAGCACGAGTGAGTCGAACCCGTGTGCGTCCGCCCACTCGAACTGTTCCAGCGCGACCGCGTAGATCTCCTGCGACGACGCGGGCGCGAACACGGGAGCGCGGAAATCCTGCCGCATCGAGAGGAACGCCATGGTCAATCCTTCTGTCAGGCGAGTCTGTCAGGCGAGCGGAGTACGGACGAGATGGGGACCGACCTCGGCACCGAAGGCGGCGATCTGGTCGCACTGCTCGCTCGCGTCGCGCGCGTACAAGCGAACCTGGAGGTGCGATACGCCGATCGCACCGAGGCGCTTGTTCGCGAACTCCGCGATGCGGTCGGGCGACCCGTGCATCACGCCCTTGGGCAACTCCCACGTGGGCTCGCCGACGTGCGCGACCAGGTGGTAGCCGATCTCCGGGACCGCGCCCGGGCGCACGCGATCGCGCTCGCGCAGGATCGTCTCGATGTCGGCCGGGAGCTGATCGAGCGGCGTCGCCTGCGGGATCCAGCCGTCGGCCATCGTGGCGACGCGGCGCAGCGCGGGCTTGCCGGAACCGCCGATCCAGATCGGCGGGTGCGGCCGCTGCACGGGCCGCGGCCGCTGCCCGACGCGACCGGATCCGGGATCCGTCCATTCGTCGGTCAAGGCTGCCGAGATGATCTCCAACGCGCGGTCGGCGAGCCGCCCGCGACCCGCGAACGACACCCCGAGCGCGTCGAACTCGCCCTCGACATGACCGGCGCCGATGCCGACGATCAGGCGCCCGTTCGAGAGGCGGTCGAGCGTCGCGAACGCCTTCGCGGTCGCGAGGGGGGGCTGGTACGCCGCGATGAACACGTTCGTCATCAGCCGCGTGCGCGTGGTGCGCGCCGCGAGGTAGCCGAGTGTCGCGATCGGGTCGAACCATTGCGTCGACATCATCTCGGCCGGTTCGGGCGGGATCGCAACGTGGTGACAGACCGCGACGTAGAGGAACCCGGCCGTGTCGCACGCCTGCGCGACGCGTGCCATGTCTTCGACGGTTCCTTCCCGCTCCCACGGCATCGAGACGCGCACCGAGAGAGCCTGCACGGGGAGCTGCATCCCGTACGCGAGGACGCCCTCGGGTACGACGGAGACGGTGCTCATCAGCCGGGCCAAACGACGGACTGCAGATCGCTGTACGCGTGCAGCCCGAACACGCCGCCGTCGCGGCCGACACCGCTGAACTTCGTCCCGCCGAACGGCGTGTTGTGATTGCGCTGCGTCGTGTTGATCCCGATGTTGCCGGCGCGCAGCCGCTTGCTCACGCGGAAGGCCTTGTTCGTGTCGGCGCTGAACACGTAGTCGTAGAGCCCGAAGTCGGTGCCGTTCATCAGCGCGATGCCTTCGTCCTCGTCGTCGAAGGGCAGCACGACGACCACCGGGCCGAAGATCTCTTCCTGCACAACCTTCATACCGGGCCGGCACCCCGCGAGGAGCGTGGGCGCGACGTAGTACCCGTGGTCGGGCTTCTCGGGACGCGAACCGCCCGCGACCACCTCGGCACCTTCGTTGCGACCTGTCTCGACGTAGCCCTCGACCCGGTCGCGGTGCGCCGCGGTGATCACGGGACCGAGCACCGTGTCGGGTTCGTAGGGATCTCCGACCTTCAGCGCGCCGGCCATTTTCGTGAGCCCGGCGACCACCTGGTCGTAGACGCCGCGCTGCACGATCGCGCGGGTGGGTGCCGTGCAGATCTGACCGGAGTGGAACGTCCACGTCGATCCGATCATGCCGATCGCCGTCCGGAGGTCGGCGTCCTCGAATACCAGCGCGCCGCCCTTGCCGCCGAGTTCCAGCAGCAGGCGCTTCATGCTGCGGCCGCCCACTTCACCGATGCGCATCCCCACGCCGGTGGAGCCGGTGAACGACACCATGTCGATGTCGCGCGTTGCGACGAGGGCCTCGCCGGTGACTGGGGTCGAGCCGGTCACCACGTTCACGACGCCGGGCGGGAAGCCGACCTCGTGCATGATGCGCACCAACTCGATCACCGCGAGCGGGTTCTGCGACGCGGGCCGTACGACGACCGTATTGCCCATCGCGAGCGCGGGACCGAGCTTCCCGGCCATGTTCACGACCGGGAAGTTGTACGGCGTGATCGCGGCGACGGCACCGACGGGCTGGCGGCGTGCGATCGCGCCCATCAACCCCCCCGGCGCGAGCGCGGTCGCGGGCATCTCCATCGGGGGCAGCGGGATGACCGGCGACTCGAACGCGAGGCGGGCGTAGGTCTCGAAGCGCACGCGCGCTTGCGGCACCTGCATCTGCTTGCCGACGGTTGCGGTGCAACCCGTCTCGGCGATGACGAGCGTCAGCAGCGTGTCGAAGCGATCGCGCATGGCGTCGGCGACCTTCTGCAACAGATCGGCGCGCACGTCCGGTGACGTTTGCGACCAGGCCGGGAACGCATCCTGCGCGGCGCGGGCGGCGTCGAGAGCCTGTGCTTCGGACGCCTCCGGCGCGACGCCGACGATCTCCTCGGTCGCGGGGTTGACGATGTCGTAGCCGCCGTCGGCGCCCTCGACCCACTCCCCGCCGATCAACAGCTTCGCATCAGCCATGGGGCAGAACTGTAACGCGTTCTTATTTCCGGCGACCCCTCGGGCCGGTCCGTCGGCTCGTCGATTGTTCAGCTCGTGGCGAGCTTGGCGCACACCTTGAAGCCGTAACCCTGCGCCTCGGTGGCAGCCTTCGTGGCGAGCGGGGTCGCACCGTGCGCGTCGACGAACGCTTGCGTGTGGCGGCCGATGTCGGCAGTCGCCGCGGTCAGATCGGCGACGAAACGCTGCACCGTCGCGCGATCAGCCGCGGGCGGCTTCAGCTTCGCGAGGTCCTCGTTCTGGCGTTCGAACAGCGGGACGAGTTTCGTCCGCACGGCCGTGACGACCTGCGCCGGCGTCGGGTTCGTCAGGCTCGCGGTTGCCTGCGCGGCGAGCCCGTTGTACTTCTGGCAGATCGCGTCCGCCCGGGAGATGTAGTCGGCCTTGCTCAACCCGTTCGAGCTCGAGCCGCAGGCCGCGAGAGCGACGAGCACCAAGGCCGCCGACACTCCCCGCGTGACGTGCACGTCAGGAATCGAGGTCGAGGTGCAGCATCTCGATCGCGTTGGTGCGGCAGATCTTGTCCACCTGCTCCTGCGTGAGATCCTTCATGATCTCCTCCGCCACCTTCTTGGTGTGCGGCCACGTCGAATCGCTGTGCGGATAGTCGGTCTCGAAGGTCACGTTGTCGACGCCGACGGAGTCGAGATTGCGCAGCCCGTGCGGGTCGTCGAAGAAGCAGCCGTAGACGTGCTCGTAGTAGTACTCCGACGGCGGGCGCTTCACCTTGTCGGCCACACCGCCCCAGCCGCGGTTGTCCTCCCAGACCTTGTCGGCGCGCTCCAGGACGTACGGGATCCACCCGATCTGCCCCTCGCTGTACGCGATCTTGAGCCGCGGGAACCGCTCGAACAACCCCGACATCAGCCAGTCAGTCAACGACATCGCCGCGTTCATGTACGTGAGAGTGCTCCCGACCGCGGCGGGCGCGTCGGCCGACGTCGACGGCATCTTCGACGACGAGCCGATGTGCATGCACACGACCGTGTCGGTCTCCTCGCACGCGGTGAGGAAGGGGTCCCAGAAGCCACCCGCGTCGTGCATCGACGGCAGGCCGAGGAACGCGGGGATCTCCGAGAACGTGACCGCGTGATTTCCGCGCGCGGCGTTGCGCCGGACCTCGGCCGCAGCGAGTTGCGGATCCCAGAGCTGGACGATGATCAGCGGGATCAACCGCCCGTCGGTGCCGGCGCACCACTCGTCGACCATCCAGTCGTTGTATGCCTTGACGCAGAGGTCACCGAGCACGTGGTCCTTACGCTCGGTGAACGTCTGCCCGCAAAAGCGGGGGAAGCTCGGGAACGCGAGCGAGGCTTCGACGTGGTTGACATCCATGTCCTCGAGGCGCGCCTTCTGATCCCAGCAGCCCTTGCGCATGTCGTCCATCGTGATCGGGCTGACCGTGATCTCGTCGCGCGGGTAGCCGGCCGCGGCGGAGAGCCGGGTGAGCGGGTATTGGAGATCCTCGACGAGCCACCAGTCGCACCAGAGGCCGTCCTCGTTGTCGGCAGCCCGGTCGTAGCTGAACACGCCGCCGACGAACTTCATGTTCTTGACCTTGCGGCGCTCGATGCGCGGGCCGACCGCCTTGTACTTCTCGGGCAGCCGGTCCTGCCAGACGTTCGGGGGCTCGATGACGTGGTCGTCGACCGAGATGATGCGAGGGATCTGGGGCGCCATGCGCCCAGGCTACATGGACCGATTATCGGCCGGTCCAGGCCGCGAGTATCTCGTCGGTGGCGGCGATCGTGGCGACGAGCGCGAGCGTGTTGTCGACGACTGCCTGCGCGTATTCCGCCGGAACACCGGCGATCGCGTCGCGTGCGAGAACGATCTGGTAGCCGCGGTTGACGGCATCGAACGCGAGGTTCGTCATGCCGATGTTGACCGAGACGCCGACGCCGACGATCGTCGTCACGCCCAGGTTGCGCAGTATCGAGTCGAGCTGCGTACCGGTCATCGGGCCGAGCCCGTGGTAGCGCGGGAGGACGATGTCGGCCGCCGCGACGCCGATCTCGGCCGGCACCTGCACCGCCGCGCTCCCCGGCGACAGGCGCACCGCCGACTTCTTCACCCCGGCGAACAGCCGCGCGTTGTGATTCGCGCCGCGGCCGTCGTCGCGCGTCTCGGCGGTGCAGTGCACGACGGTGACACCCAGCTCTCGCGCCGCGGCAGCCAGGCGGGCGCAATTGCCGACGAGGTCGACCGCGGCGGCCGCGTCGGCGAGCGCGGGGAGCGCCGACGGCCGGCCGACGACGCCGTTCTGTACCTCTTGCAGCACGAGCGCCGTGTGCGCGGGCGCGACGAGCGCGCCGAGGTCGAGCGCCACCTGGTTACTCCTCGACGAATCCGGTGTCGGCCCGCGTGTCGCGCAGCGCGTCCTTCAGGATCTTGCCGGCGGCGTTACGGGGTAACGATCCTTCCCGCAACTCCCAGTGCTCGGGCACCTTGTAGTACGACAGCTCGGCCGCGCACCACGCGCGCACCGATTCGAGGTCGATGGTGTGGCCGGGCCGCGCGACCAGCACCGCCTTGACCGTTTGGCCGAGCTCGGGGTGATCGACACCGATGACCGCGCACTCTTCGACGTCGGGATGGTCCTCGATACGCTTTTCGATCTCGACGGGGTACACGTTCTCGCCGCCGCGGAAGATGAGATCGCGTTTTCGCGACGAGAGGTACAGGCGCCCGCCTTCCATCCGACCGATGTCGCCGGTGTGCAGCCACCGATCGGCCGTGATCGTCTCGGCCGTCGCATCGGGACGGCGCCAGTACCCCGGCATCACCATCGGCCCGCGCACGCAGACCTCGCCTTCTTCGCCCTCCGGCAAAGCCTCCCCGCCGGGATCACGTATCTCGAGCTCGACTGTCGGCAGCGGGCGTCCGACCGACATCGGGAAGTCGATCAGCTCCTGACCGTTGTTCAAGGTGGCGAGCGCCGCGCACTCGGTCTGTCCGTAGCCGATTCCCACGCTGTGGCTGGCATTCGGGAATACGCGCCTCGTGCGCTCGATGAGCGACGGCGCGACCGGTGAGCCGCCGCCGCCGACGGTCCTGATCGATGAGAGGTCGTACCGGCCGACATCGGGATGGTTGACCATGCGGTGCAGCACGGTCTCCGTGAACGACCACCCGGTGCAACGCTCGCGCTCGATGATCCGCATCGCGACGGCCGGATCGAAGCGACCCATCAACCACACGCTCTTCGTCCCCGTCGCGAGCATCATCACTGCGGCGCTGTGCAAACCGGAGACGTGGAACAACGGGCTCGAGACGAGCTGACACGTCGGGAGAACCGGCGGGTCGTCGGGGCCTGGCGGCGGCGCCAGCATCATCGCCTTCGCGCCGTTGTAGAAGTTCAGCATCAGGTACGAGGCGAGATTGCGATGGGTGTTGATCGCACCCTTGGGCCGACCAGTTGTGCCCGAGGTGTACAGGATGATCGCGGCGTCGTCTTCGCCCACCTCCACGTCGGCGAACGGGGCGTCGGGGGCGTACGCCTCCAAGTGAGAGAAGTCGTCTTCCATCACGACCAGCGCGACGCCGGGGTCGTCGCCCGCGAGTCGCTCGACGCGCCGGCGGTCGGCGACAAGCACTTTGGGCTCGCAATCGTCGAGGAAGTACTTGATCTCGGGCCCCGTCGACCATCCGTTCAGACCCACCGCGACCGCGCCCAGGCTGATCGCGGCCCAGAACGCGATGACCCACTCCGGGCAATTCGCGCCGAGGATCGCGACGCGGTCGCCGGGCTGCACGTCGTATCGATCGCGAAAGGCGGCCGCGACCGACGCGACCGAACGGGCGTGTTCCGCGTAACTCAGTCGGCGCTCGGTCGTGCCGTCGGTCGCGAGCATGTATACCGCGTCTCCGAAGCCGACCGACTTCAGCAGCAGATCGCGCAGCGTGCGAATTCGGTTCTTGAAGCAGCGGATCGTAACGCCTTCGACATCGACATCCACGAGCTCGAAGGGCCCGCCGTCGGCGAGCAACGTCGCCTCGACGCGCGCGACATCTTCGGGAACTCCGACCGTCGTCACCGCGAGACTTTACAGCCGCGGAATGACGGCATGCAGGAGCTCGGCGATCTCCTGCGCGCAATCGAGGAACACGTCGAGGTCACCGCCCGCGGGGTCGAGCACGTCCTCGTCCGGCGTCAGCTCCACTTCGTCGAGACGCATCGCCGCGAGCCGGTCCTGCAGCGGCGTCGCGTCGTCGGGCAGGTTGCGCGCGAGGCGCTTGAGCGTCGCGGTGCGCGGCGCGGCACGCGGATGCACCCGCCGCATCCACCACACGTGCTCGCGCGCCAGCGCGACCACGAGGTCGGCCGAGTCGAGCTCCTCGACCGTTGCCTGCCGGCTCCGGTGTTCGGGAATCGGCAAGCCGAGCGATGCGATCGCGTCGCGGGTGCGCCAGCTCATCGGCATTCCCTCGATCACGTGGGTGCCGGATGTCGTCACGACGATGCCGGGTACGTGCTCGCGCAAGAACGCGCCGGCCATCACCGAGCGGGCGGCATTGCCCGTGCACAGCGTCACGACGTGCAGATCGGTCATGCGCCCTCGTTCGTTCGCCGGTACTCGACCGTGGCTGCCATTCGGGGCGGGACACTACCGGTCGGGCAGAATGCTCCTCGTGCCGAACACACTGGTGCTGCTGCGCCACGGGCAGAGCGAGTGGAACCTGCAGAACCTGTTCACCGGCTGGGTCGACGTCGATCTCACCGCGCAGGGTCGCGACGAAGCGCGCCGGGGCGGCCACGACATCGCGGTCGCCTCGCTGCAGCCCGACATCGTGCACACGTCCGTCCAGATCCGGGCGATCCGCACCGCCGAGCTGGCGCTCGACGAGTGCGCGCGCAAGTGGGTACCCGTCCGCCGGTCGTGGCGGTTGAACGAACGCCACTACGGCGATCTCCAGGGCAAGGACAAGCGGCAGACCGCGGCCGAGTTCGGCGCCGAACAGGTCAAGGTCTGGCGGAGGTCGTACGACGTGCGGCCGCCCGACCTCGATCCCACGCTGGCGAGGAACGCACGGCGCTGGGGTTACGACGAGCGGTACGCCGCACTCCCGCGCGATCTCCTCCCCCGCGCCGAATGCCTCCAGGACGTGCTCGAGCGAATGCTGC
>DATJAA010000002.1:0-5671 GCA_035516815.1 Acidimicrobiia bacterium
GACGAGTCCGGGCATCGCCGGCGTGTCGATCGACGGCACCGGGCAGTTCACCTTCGATCAGAACGCGTTCCTGACGGCGTTCGACGCCGATCCGCAGGGCGTCACCCGTCTGTTCGCGCAGAGCGGCAGCTCGGCCGACGGCACGATGCAGTTCGTTTCGGCCGGCGACAGCGCGGTGAGCGGCTCGTACGACGTGAACGTCACGCAGGCCGCCACGCAGGCGTCCGACACAGGCCTGACCGGCCCGTGGCCGCCGGCGACCCTGCCGACCGTCAAGGTCCGCGTCGGCACGACCGAAGTGTCGTACGCGGTCAAGGACTCCGACACCCTCGACGACGTCGCGAACGGCTTGAACGCCGCGTTCGCGAGCGCCGGCTTCCAGCTCCAGGCCACGAATACCGGCAGCGGCGTGCAGGTCATGTCCACGCAGTACGGCCACGCGGCGAGCTTCGACATTGATTGGGACGGCAGCGGTTACGTCACACACTCGGGCCAGGACATCCAGGGCACGATCAACGGAGTGACCGCTCTCGGTACCGGCCAGCAGCTGATGGCTCCGTTCACCGACACGACGATCGGCGGACTTGCGATCAAGGTGACGTCGGGTGCCACCGGGGACCTCGGCAACTTCACGTACACCGCGGGCCTGGCGCAACGAGTGCAGACGGCGATCACGAACGCGACCGACCTCGTGACCGGCTACATCACGTCGTCGGAGAACGACTACAAATCGCGGATTCAGTTCATCAACGACCAGATCGCGTCGATGGAGCTACACGTCACGGCGTACGAGACCATGTTGCGTCAGGAATACGCCGACCTCGAAAGCACGATCTCTACGCTGAAGACGCAAGGAAGCTTTCTCACCAGCCAGATCAGCACCTTCAGCAGCAGCTCCGGCTCATCCAGCGGATGAGCGCAGCACAAGGGAACGGATTCCCGATGAACCAAACGATGCTGCGCGCGGCATACGTGAGCAATTCGATCGACGCTATGTCACCCGGTCGCATGATCGTCGCGCTCTACGAGCGGCTGGTACTCGACATCGAGCGAGCACACCAGGCGATCGTCGACGGCGATCCGGCTACCGCGCACGCATGCCTCTTGCACGCGCAAGCGATTGTGTCCGAGCTCCACGACTCGCTCGATGCCACCGCATGGCCCGCGGCGCGCGGTCTGAAGGACATCTACGTCTTCTTGCTCTTCGAGCTCGTCGCGGCGAACGTCGACAAGGACGCGGATCGGGTCGATTCCTGCCGTGAGCTGGTCGTGCCGCTGCGGGATGCATGGCACGAGGCCGCCGGAATCGTGAAGAGCCCGGGGAGCGCGTCGCCCACCGGATCGGACGGGTTGTGACGCTCAGCTGGGAAGCCGCCCTCGACGAGTGCGAGGCCCGCCTGGACGCGGCCCTCGCCTCGCTCGACCACACCGCTCCGGGCGTCGTCACGCCCTTCTCCCCCGACGAGATCGAGGGGCCCCTCCCGGCCGCGCTGGTCGACCGGGCGCAAGCGTGCTGCACCCGAGGTCAGGAGCTCGAGCGCCGCTTGGCCGACGAGCTCGAACGTGTGCGCCGGGAGCTCCGGCGGCTGCCGCGCGTCCGGCAGGCGCCGCATCAGGCCCGGTACGAGGCTCTGGCCTGACCCGCTCCCGGACCCTCACGGGCGGCCGCCTCCGGCCGATGAAAGGTGACGGACCGGTCGAAATCGGGGGCAAGGTGAGCAACAAGCGGACAGGGCACGCCACGACGCGAGCCCCTGCGGTGCCGGTCGACCTGCTCCTCGCGTCCGCCGAACGAGAGCAACGTACGGGCGACTTCGCAGCCGCCGCGCAGTTGTACCGCCGCGTGCTCGAGACGCAGCCGTACGAGGAGCGCGCGACGCAACTGCTCGGCGCGATCCTTGCCGAGCGCGCCGAGATCGATGCCGCCATCGATTTGTTCGAGAGTGCGGTGCCGCACGTCGGCCCGGCGAGCGCCGAGACGCTCGGCTTCTACAACAACTACGCGAACACGCTGCGACGCGCCGGACGCCTGAATGCCGCCGAGGAGATCCTGCGCGACCTCGTTGCTGCGGCACCTCGCGCCTGGCAGCCGTGGCACAACCTCGGACAGACACTGCGCGATCAAGAACGCTTCGACGAGGCCGCCGCGGCGATGCGACGGGCTGTGCAGCTCGAACCCGACTTCGGCCCGAATCACGGCGTCCTCGGCGAGATCCTGCACCACCTCGGCCGGCTGAACAGTGCAGACGTCTCGCTGCGGCGAGCGATCGAGCTCGGCTGCGCGAACGACCACAGCGTGTGGACGCTCCTCGGCAACAACCAGCGGATGCTCGGCCATCTCGAGGAAGCGCTCGAGATGGTGACTCGTGCGATGGTGTTGTGCGGAGGCACGCCCGCGTCGCACAGCAACGTGGGCGTCGTCATGATGCAACTGGGTCGGAACGACGAATCGGTGGCGCATCTGCACCAGGCGATCGCCGGCGACCCGGAGAACAACGGGTTCCATGGCTACCTCGCCTACTCGTTGCTCACCAGTGGCCGCATCGCGGAGGCCATCGAGCCTTGGGAACGCGCAATCGCCGGCGGCCCCCGGGGTACGGAACGCGATGTCGACGTACCCCGTTGGACGCCGGCCGACACCGGCTCGCGTGTCCTCGTTTACCGGGAACAAGGCGTCGGCGACGAGATCATGCTCGCATCCATGTATCCCGACCTCATCGGTGCAACCCGCGAGGTCGTCATCGAATGCGAGACGAGGCTCGTGTCGCTCTTCACGCGTTCCTTCCCGAATGCGGAGGTGCGAACACAGTCGTGCGACGGTCGCCGCCGCGAGACCATGCACGACTTCGACCGCGCCATCCCGGCCGGCAGCTTGATCGGTCACTTCCGCCGCGACCTGGCGGACTTCCCGGATCGTCCCTCGCACCTCGTCGCGGACCCCCAGCGCGTCGCCGAGTGGAAAGACCGCCTCGCGGAGATCGGACCGCCGCCGTATGTCGGCATCAGCTGGCGCTCGCAGATCCGGACCGCGGAGCGACGGCTCGAGTACACACGCCTCGACCAGTGGGGCGCGGTGCTCGGAGTGCCCGGCGTGACCTGGGTGAACCTGCAATACGACGACTGCAACCGAGAGCTGCACGACGCCGAGAATCACTTCGGAGTGCGCATCCACCGCTGGGACTGGCTCGATCTGATGAACGACTTCGACGAAGTCGCGGCACTCGTGAGCGCGCTCGATCTCGCGATCGCGCCGTTCAACGCGGTGTCGATGCTGAGCGGCGCGCTGGGCGTCCGTACGTTCGCGATCGGTCGGCGCTTCACGTGGGGAACGCTGGGAACGAACCGGCTGCCGTGGCTTCCCGCGGTCGCGGTCGCCCTGCGCGCGCCGGATGAAGCCTGGGACGGGCCGCTCGCACTCGCCGCGCAACACGTAGCCGATGCCGTGGCCCACGCGGCCTCACACGTCTGAGGAGACGAAGGTGATGGATCTCAACCGCAAGACGATCCTGCTGACGGGGGGAACGGGCTCGTTCGGGAATGCGTTCCTCGAGCGCGTCACGCGCAGCTGGCCCGAGGCCATCGTCCGCGTGTACTCGCGAGACGAGCTGAAGCAGTCGGAGCTGCGCGCACGCTTCGGCGATCGCCAGGTCCGATACCTCATCGGTGACGTGCGGGACCGCTCCCGCATGACTCGAGCCGTCGAAGGGGCGGACATCGTCGTCCACGCGGCCGCGATGAAGCAGGTCGAAGCGTGCGAGTACAACCCGTTCGAAGCAGTCCGGACGAACGTGCTCGGCGCGCAGCACGTCGTCGACGCCGCCATCGACGCCCGGATCGAGAAGGTCGTCGCTCTGTCGACGGACAAGGCCGTCAATCCGGTGAACCTGTACGGCGCGACCAAGCTCTGCCAGGAGAAGATCTTCGTCCAGGGCAACGCCTACGCCGCGCAACGCGAGACGCGCCTCGCGTGCGTCCGCTACGGCAACGTCGTCGGCTCGCGCGGCTCGGTGGTGCCCGTGTTCCGCCGGCAGGTGGAGCGCGACGGGCGGATCACGATCACCGACGAGAGGATGACGCGGTTCTGGATCATGCTCCCGCAGGCCGTCGATCTCGTGCTGTACGCGCTTGAGCACATGCACGGCGGCGAGGTTTTCATCCCGAAGATCCCGTCGATGCGTGTCACCGACCTTGCCCAGGCGATCGCGCCCGACGTTCCGGTCGAGATCATCGGCATCCGCCCCGGCGAGAAGCTGCACGAGTTGTTGCTCACGGCGGACGAATCCCGGCACGCGATCGACGCGGGCGACGTGTACGTCGTGCTGCCCGAGCATTCGTGGTGGGACGCCAAGGGCCCCGCCGCCTTCGGGCGGCGCGTTCCCGACGGATTCGTGTACGGAAGCGACAGCAACGAGTCGTGGCTGACGATCGACGAGTTGCGCTGCATGCTCGACGTTCCCCGCCCGGCCGCCGCCGCGGCCGCGTTCTAGCCGTCGAGTGGTTCGATCTCGATGCGAGCCCGGTACCGCCGGCCGTCGCGGGTGAACTCGGCGCCATGAGGCGGGAACGTGCGCGCTCGGAGCTTGTCGACGACGGCGAGGTCGTCGTCGTTCAGGTCGAGCCGGGCCAGGTCGGCGAGGCGGTGGCTCGTCCCGCCCGGCGCTTGTGGTTTCGGCTCGCGCGAGCGGAGGTCGGGCCAGACTTCGCGGAACATGTCGAAGGACGCATCCTCCAGCCGGCGGTACAGCGAGAACGCAGTGTCGGACGGCGTGGTCTCCACCGCGCGCTGGCACAGGATCGCGCCGGTGTCGATCGCGGCATCCATCACGTGCAGGGTGGTTCCTGCGGGCGTGCCGTCGACGAGCGGCCACGCGTTCGGCGCGCTCCCGCGGTTGAACGGGAGCAGCGCGGGATGAAGGTTGCATGCACGCCAGGAGGCCAGCGCGAGCCACTCGGGCGGAACCTTGTACGCGAACAGCACGGACAACAGGCATTCGGGGCGGTCACGCTCGACCGCGGCGAGGCCGTCCGGCCAGACGTAGGTGTCCACGGGCAGGCGCTCGAACGCACCGGCCTCGGTACGGAGGTCGGGCGGGTGCAACACCAGCGCCTGCAGCTCGCCGCGCTCGTGCAACAGAGCGGCGATCCGGGCTCCGAGCCGGTTGTTGGCGAGCAGGACCGTCCGCACCGGCAGCGACCGTACACGCGCCCGGGGGTCGGGTCGTGCGGACGGTAGCGGTCATCCAGGCGCGTGTCGGCTCGACACGACTGCCGAACAAGGTGTTGCGCCCGCTCGGAGGTCGTCCGGTGCTCGCGTGGGTCATCGAGGCGGCTCGCGCCGCCCGTTGCGACGAGGTCGTCGTGGCGACCACCGTCCTGGCCGAGGACGACGCGGTCGCCACGATCGCGGTCGCGTATGGCGCGCGCGTCGCGCGGGGCCCCGTCGACGACGTGCTCACCCGGTACCTGATGGCGGTCGACGCCACCTGCGCCGACGTCGTGGTGCGCCTGACCGCGGATTGCCCGCTGCTCGATCCGTCGCTGATCGCGATGTGCGTTCGCGCATTCGATCCCGCCGAGCTCGACTACCTCTCGACGAATCATCCCCGAACCGTCCCGCACGGACTCGATGTCGAGGTCGTCTCGGCGCGGGCGCTGAGAGCGGCGAGCGCGG
>DATJAA010000003.1:0-5971 GCA_035516815.1 Acidimicrobiia bacterium
CTACATCCTCGGTGGCGACAACCTGACATTGCACGAGATGTTGGCGACGCTTGCCGACATTTGCGGTCTGCCCACACCGCGGGTTCGACTTTCGCCGCGCGCGGTTCTCCCGATCGTGCGTGGCTCCGAGTGGGTTCAGTCGACGGTGCTGAAGCGCGAGCCGACGCTGCCGTCGGAGCCTGTACGCATGGCAACGACCCGTATGGAGTACGACACGAGTCGCGCCCGGGCCGAGCTCGGGTATACCAGTATCCCGGCGCGCGTCGCGCTGGCCCGCGCCGCGCATTGGTTCGTGGACAACGGTTTCGTAAAGGGGACCCGGGCGAATCGGATCCGTCGGTCCGCCGCCTTCGGCCCGCAGCTCGATCACGCGTCCGCGGCGAGGGAGCCGAGCCCCGCGCCCGAAAGTGCCGCCGGATGAGCCGCGACTCGAAACCGGGCGACGCGTCGGCGTTCGACATCCGAGCGCTGCTCGAACGCCGCGGCGGCGAGGCGTTCGAACTCCACGAGCGATACCTGAATCCCCAGATGCCGCGGGTACTGCGCACGATCGCGTTCGACGCCGACTACGTGCGCGCCGACGGCGCGTACCTTTTCGACCGCGACGGACGGCGATACCTCGACTTCCTGGCCGGCTTCGGCGTGTTCGCACTCGGCCGTTGCCACCCCGTCATCGAACGAGCGCTGCGCGATGCGATGGAATGCGCACTGCCGAACCTCGTCCAGATGGAGTGCCCGCCGCTCTCCGGGTTGCTGGCCGAAGCGCTGGTCGCGCGCATGCCGCACGACGGGTACCGGTGCTTCTTCACCAACAGCGGCGCGGAATCGGTCGAGACGGCGATCAAATATGTCCGCTGCGCGACGGGGAGGGACCGTGTGCTGTTCGCCGACCACGCGTTCCACGGTCTCACCATCGGCGCGCTCTCACTCAACGGTGCGCCTGAATTCCGCGATCGGTTCGGCACGCTGCTGCCCGGGTGCGAAAGCGTCCCGTTCGGTGATCTCGACCGCCTCCGGCGCGAGCTGGCGGTCGGTGACGTCGCGGCGTTCGTGGTCGAGCCGATCCAGGGCAAGGGGGTGTTCGTCGCGCCCGACGGTTACCTGCGTGCGGCCGCCGACCTCTGTCATCAACACGGTGCGCTCCTCGCGATCGACGAGGTGCAGACCGGTCTCGGACGCACGGGTACGTTCTTCGCGTTCGAGCACTGGAACGTGGAGCCCGACGTTGTCACGGTCGCCAAGGCACTCTCGGGTGGGTATGTCCCGGTCGGGGCGGTCATCGCCAAGAGTGAGATCGTCGAGCGGGTGTTCGACAAGATGGATCGCGCGGTCGTCCACAGCTCGACGTTCGGCCAGAACGTTCTGGCGATGACGGCGGGATTGGCGACGCTGCACACGATCGACGCGGATTCTGTCGTGGAGCATGCATCCTCGATCGGCGGTTCGCTCATGTCGGGCCTCGAGGACGTGGCGAAACGGCACGAGCTCGTGCATGAGGTCCGCGGCCGCGGTCTGATGATCGGCATCGAGTTCGCTCGACCGCGCTCGATGCGGCTCCGGGCGCAGTGGACCCTGTTGGAGTCGATGCGAAAGGGACTCTTCGCCCAGATGGTGATCGTTCCGCTCTATCGCGACCATCGCATCCTCAGTCAGGTCGCGGGCGACCATCAGAACATCCTCAAGATCCTTCCGCCGCTGATCACCACCGAGGAACAGGCGGAGTCTTTCGTGACCGCGATCGACGCGGTGCTGGACGAGCTCGAACGGTCGGTTGGTCTGCTCTGGGGCGTCGGCAGCTCACTCGCGCTCCCGGCACTCCGAGCGCGTCGGTAGTCGCACCCACGACTCGGCGAGAGGTCCGGTACGTTGCCTGGTCGTGGTTGCGCGGCTACCTGAGCTCTCGCTCGCCGATTGGGTGGTGCTCGGACTCGTTGCCGAGGAACCGACGCACGGCTGGCCGGTCGTGCGGGCGTTACGCGCCGACGGACCGCTCGGCCGCATCTGGACCGTGCCGCGGCCCATCGTCTACCGCTCGCTCGCGACGTTGAGCGAACGGGGTTACATCGAGGAATCCGCGAAGGCCGCCGGCTCGCGCGGGCCGCAGAGAAAGATCATGCGCGCGACCCGAAGCGGGCGCGCCGCGCTCCGCCGGTGGCTCGACGCCCCGGTCGAACACGTTCGTGACGTTCGCGGTGAGCTCCTCGTGAAGCTCGCGCTCCTCGAGCGCTCGGGGAAATCGACACGCACACTCGTGAAGCGCCAGATCGCAGACATCGCACCGCTCGTCGAGGCGATCTCGGCTCAGCCGGACAGCACCGGGTTCGATCTCGTCCTCTCCCGTTGGCGTCGCGAGCAGGTCACCGCCGTGGATCGTTTCCTGCACTCGCTTCTGCACTCGGAACCTCAATAGTCTCAGCCGGACTATGACGACGGAGACCCGGCCCCGCGTGGCACCTCGGCGGGGGGTCGCGAACGAGCGCGTTCCGACGTTCGTCCTGGTTCTTGCCGCGTTCGGCGCCTCGATCTTCGTCATCCCGCTCGTCGGGCTGCTGTGGCGCGCGCCGTGGTCGTCGGCGTGGTCGACGCTGTCCAGTGACGAAGCGATGACCGCGCTTCGCCTGTCGCTCGTCACATCGCTCGTCTCCACCGCCATCGCCGTGATCTTCGGCGTGCCGCTCGCGTGGGTGCAGGCGCGAGTCGCGTATCCCGGGCGTCGTATCGTTCGCGCGTTCACCCTGCTTCCGATGGTGCTGCCGCCCGTCGTCGGCGGGATCGCACTCCTGCTCGCGCTCGGAAAGCGCGGGCTCGTGGGCCAGTACCTCGACCACGTCGGCGTGCACCTTCCCTTCCATGTGCTGGGCGCGGTCGCGGCCGAAACCTTCGTCGCCATGCCGTTCCTGGTGCTAACCGTCGAGGCGGCGTTCCGCTCGACCGACCGTCGTTTCGAGGAGGCCGCCCGCACGCTCGGAGCGTCACGGCTGAGCGTGTTCAGGCGCGTGACGCTCCCCGCGATCCGGCCGTCTCTCATTGCGGGCGCCGTGCTCTGCTGGGCGCGCGCACTCGGCGAATTCGGCGCGACGATCACGTTTGCCGGGAACACACAGGGGAAGACCCAGACGCTCCCACTATTCGTGTACGTCAAGCTCGAAGAAGGAAACACCGACGCCGCGATCGTATTGAGCCTGCTGCTGCTCGTGATCTCGCTGGTTGTTCTCGTCAGCCTGCGCGACCGCTGGCTTTCCGCCTTGTGAGTGTGGACGCGACGGTCAAGGTGGCCGTCGGCGCGTTCGTGCTGGACGCGGAGCTGGAGGCCGCGGACGGTGAGATGGTCGCAGTACTGGGTCCGAACGGCGCGGGCAAGACCACGCTGCTGCGCGCACTGGCCGGTTTGGTTCCGATCGACGAAGGCAGCATCTCGATCGGCGACACCATCGTTGACGCCCCGGCCCACGGCCGGTTCGTGGTGCCCGAACGGCGCTCGGTCGGAGTCGTCTTTCAGAACTACCTGCTGTTCGAGCACCTCAGCGCGCTCGATAACGTCGCCTTCGGGCTGCGTGAGCGCGGCGTCGGCCGCGTGGCAGCCCGCACTCGCGCGCGGGCCTTGTTGCGAGCAGTCGGCGTGGATGTCCGGGAAGCCGCGAGACCGCGCGAGCTGTCGGGGGGTCAGGCCCAACGCGTGGCCCTCGCGCGCGCGCTGGCGATCGAACCGGAATTGCTTCTGCTGGACGAACCACTCGCAGCTCTCGACGTGCAGACGCGCGTCGACACGCGGCGCCAGCTCCGGGCGATGCTGCAAGACTTCGCGGGCGCACGGATCCTCGTGACTCACGACCCGGTCGACGCGCTCGCGCTGGCCGACCGCATCGTGATCCTCGAAGGCGGTCGGGTCGTTCAGACCGGTACCCCCGACGAGGTCACGACTCGGCCCCGCTCGCAATATGTCGCCGAGCTCGTCGGTGTGAACCTGTACCGCGGTCACGCCGACGGCGTCGAGGTACACATCGGGAGTGCAGTGGTGACCGCGGCCGAGCCGGCCGCGGGCGAGGTGATCACGATCATCCCGCCGAACGCGGTCGTGCTGCACCGAGAGCAACCCCATGGGAGCGCGCGCAACGCCTGGCGCGGACGCGTACGCGAGGTCGAGCATCTCGGTACTCGAGGGCGGGTACGCGTGCGGGTCGACGGTCCGCTCGCGATCGTCGCGGAGGTCACGCCGGCCGCGGTGAGGGACCTCGAATTGGCCGAAGGCTGCGACGTGTGGGCGGCGGTCAAGGCAACCGAGGTCGAGACGTTTCCGGTCTGACGCGCGCCGCGGGTCAGATAGGGACGGCGCGGTCCCGCGTCGGCGGCGTCTCGCCGAGCAGCACGTTTATCTCCGCGGCGCCCACCGGGTGGCTGAAGAGGAATCCCTGCGCGTACCCGTAGTCGAGGCCGACGAGATCCGCGGCCTCCTCGACCGTCTCGACGCCCTCGGCGATGCTCGTGTAGCCCATCACCGCCGAGATCGCCGCCATGCTCTTCACGACGGCGCGCATTCCGTCCTCGTTCAGTCGCGAGACGAAGCTACGGTCGATCTTGACCACGTTCACCGGGAAGCGCTGCAGGTACGCGAGCGACGAGTAGCCGGTGCCGAAGTCGTCGATCGCGATCCCGACACCAAGGGGGGCAACGCTCTCCACGAGGTTCTCGCCCGCGACCTCGTCGATCAGAACCGATTCCGTCAGCTCGAGCATGAGCTTCGAGGGTTCGAGCCCGGACGTCGCGAGCGCCGTGGCGATTTCCGCCGCGAAGCCGGGCTCGCGCAGCTGACGGGCGGAGACGTTCACGCTCACATACAGGCTGTGGCCACCACTGTTCCAAGCCGCCGCGTGTGTGCACGCCTGTTGCAGGACCCATCCACCGATGTAGTTGATGAGCGCGCTCTCCTCGGCGATCGGGACGAACTCCGAGGGCGACAGCGTCCCCAACTTCGGGTGTTCCCAGCGGACCAGTGCCTCGACCCCGACGATCTCGCTCGAGTCCAAGGAAATGATCGGCTGGAAGAGCACGCGCAGCTCGTCGTTCTCGATCGCCGATTCGAGCTGCGTTCGCAACCGCAGGCGCGAGTACGCCTCCCACCCCATAGAGGCATCGAACACCGCGGTCCGGTTCTTGCCCTGTTCCTTCGCGCGATACAGCGCGATGTCGGCGTCGCGCATCAGGTTGCCGTGCGCGTGACCTTGCTCGGCGATCGCGATGCCGATGCTGGCGGGGACGGTCACGGAGAGCTCGTCGATCTCCACGGGCATCTGCAACACTTCGAGGAGGCGTTGCGCGACGTTCATCACCTCGGCAACGTCGGCGACGCCGTCGAGTAGCACCGCGAACTCGTCGCCGCCCAGACGTGCGATCGTGTCGCTGGGCCGGAGGCACTCGCTCAGCCGGCCCGAGACGGCACAGAGGAGGGCATCACCCGCCGCGTGACCAAGGCCGTCGTTGACCGCTTTGAAGTCATCGAGGTCGACGAACATGACCGCGATGGCCGAACCGGTCCGCCGGCTGCGGAGACGCGCCTGGTCGAGCCGGTCCATGAACAGCGACCGGTTGGCGAGCTTCGTGAGGTCGTCGCGGAAGACGCGCTGCTCGAGCTCGCGCGTGAGTTGTCGCTTGACCGTGACGTCGCGCATCGTGATCACGATGCCCGCAACGTCCTTGTCGCCCAGCATGTTCACGACGCTCATCTCGAAGTCGCGGTGCTCACCCTTCCCGTCGAGGAAGACGCCGATCAACTCCTCGTGCGTGCCGAGCGGAGCGCGTCCCGCGGCACTCAGGTAGTGCACGAGCCGTTCCGAGTCGTCGGCGCGCAGCGACGTGACGAAGTTACGGCCGACGAGATCCTCGTCGCACCGCAGAATCGCGGACGCTCGGGGGCTCGCGTACGAGATGGTGCCGGTGAAGTCGACGACGAAGATCGCGTCGTGCAGGCCTTGCA
>DATJAA010000004.1:0-19706 GCA_035516815.1 Acidimicrobiia bacterium
GGCTCATGGCACCGAGCAGCAGCAGGCCGATCACCTCGAGAAGATCATCAGTGGCAACGAGATCTGGTGCCAGCTCTACAGCGAGCCGGGCGCCGGCTCAGACCTCGCGTCGCTGCGCACCCGCGCGGTTCGCGACGGCGACGAGTACGTCGTGAACGGGCAGAAGGTCTGGACAACGCTCGCCCACGTCGCGCGGTGGGGCATCCTGCTCGCGCGCACCAACCTCGCCGCCGAAGCGCATCAAGGCATCACCTATTTCGTCGTGGACATGCGCGGCCCCGGTATCGAAGTGCGGCCGATCGTACAGATGACCGGCACGCACGAGTTCAACGAGGTCTTCCTGACCGACGTGCGCGTGCCGGTCGAGAACGTCGTCGGCATCGAGAACGACGGCTGGCGACTCGCCAAGGTCACACTCGGAAACGAGCGCGTCTCGCTCTCCGGCGAAGGCGCGCTGTGGGGACGCGGCCCGACCGCCGGCGACGTACTTCAGTTGGTGCGCGACCGGGGCGGCACCCGCGACCCGCTGCTGCGGCAGCGGCTCGCGCGCCTCTACGTCGAATCCGAGGTGTTGCGACTCATCCGGCTGCGCACCGTCTCGGCTCGCCTCCGTGGCCTCGAACCGGGTCCCGAGGCGTCGGTGCGCAAGGCGATCTCCGACGAGCATGGTCAGCACGTCATGGAGACGGCACTCGCGCTCGCGGGAACCCACGCGCTGTGCGCCGACCGCGGACCGTTCGGCGAAGCCGACGGGGGTGCCTGGCAGTACGGCTACATGTATGCGCGCGCGCTCACCATCGGCGGCGGTACGAGCGAAGTGCAGCGCAACATTCTCGGCGAGAAGGTCCTCGGTCTCCCGCGTGAGCCGTAGGCACCACCGCGACCCACTGGCGCGCTCGGCCGGAGTCGGCGCGTGAGCCTCGGTTGGATGCCGTGGAACGTCGCGGTCGAGGCGGGCGCGGTCGTCGGTGCCACGGGCGCCGTCGCGCGCGCGTCCGGCCAACGCCGCCTCGCGAAGATCGCGCCGTTCACGATCGAGTTGTCGATCGTGCTCGTGTTGTACGCGCTGTGGCGCGTCGTAGGGACGATCTCGCTACTGAAGGTCGACGGCGCGAAGGATGCGGGCGTCCACATCTGGGACCTCGAGCGCGCGCTGCACCTGCCGAACGAGCAGGGCCTCCAGCACCTGTTCCTGAAGAGCTCACCGCTGATCCAAGCGTGCAACGTCTTCTACGCGACGGTCCACATCCCCTCGATGGGCATTTTCTTGGTCTGGCTGTGGTTCCGCCACCGCGACCGCTATCCGTCGATCCGGAACACCGTCGCGCTCACCACGCTGTGGTGCCTCGCGATCCAGCTCATCCCCGTTGCACCGCCGCGCCTGATCCCGCAGCTGCACGTCGCCGACACTCCGGCGCTCTTCGGTCAGGCGGTCTACCCGGCGTTCGGGAAGTCGGGACCCGCGCAATTGTCGGCGATGCCCTCCGTGCACGTGGCCTGGGCCGCGATCATCGGCACGACAATCTTCGTCGCCGCGTCCCGACCGTGGCGCTGGTTCGGCATCGCACATCCGGTCGTGACGATGGTCGTCGTCGTGGTGACGGGCAACCACTACTGGCTGGACGGGGTGGTCGGCGTGGCGATCGCGGCGCTCGCGTTCGCGTCCGACCGGCAGATGCGGCTCTTCTTCAGTCGCCGCCGGCGGGCGCCGCGCCCAGAAGCTTCTCGTGTACTTGTCGAGTGAGCTCGTGGATCGCCTTGGTCAGGTCGGTGTTCTCCTTGAGCATCGCCTCCTCCTCTGAGTAGTCGTGATCGGCCTTGGCCTGCTGGAACGAGGCCTGGCGGTTCTGACCGATCATGACGAACGTCGAGAGGAAGATCGCCTCAAGGGAAACGACGAGCGTGAGGGTCGGCCAGGGGCTCTTCTCGAACACGATCATCCAGACCGCGAACAGGACCGCGTGGATGTAGACAAATCTCATCGAGCCTGCGAACGCGGTGATGGAGTCGGCCACTCTTAGCTGGACGTTCGCCGCCCGCTTCTCGAACTGCTTGACGACGACGGGACTGTGCTCGGCGTTGAGGTCGAGCTTCGGCATCTTGGCGCCTCCGGATCGCGGGACTGGTTCTCCGGGCCACAGTCTGGCTGCCCAGTGCACGCAGCTCGCGGTTCATGAGGGACCGCCTAGTTACGCTTCCGCGGTGACGCGACCACCCGGATTCAGCGCGGTTCTGTTCGACTGGCGCGGGACGCTCGTCGAAGACCCACCCGACGAATGGTGGGTGAAGACTGCACTCACGCGTACCGGACGGACCGCCGACGACGACCTCGTCACTCGTCTGTGTCTCGCACTCCGCACCGCGGCCGAGCTCCCCGAGATCGCAGCGGGCGAGCTGAGCTGCGATTGCTCTCCCGACCTGCATCACTCGTGGTCGTTCGCGTACTTCGCGGCGGCGGGTCTCGACGACGAGCTGGCCGCGGCCTTGTACGAGCTCGACTTCGATGCGGCGAGCCACCCCTTCTACCCGGACGCTCCCGGAGTGTTGCGAGCGTTGCACGAGCGAGGCATCCGCGTCGCACTCGTCTCCGACATCCATCTCGATCTCCGGCCCGAATTCGATGCGGCCGGGGTCGGCGATTGCATCGACTCATTCGTGCTGTCGTTCGAGCACGGCATACAGAAGCCCGACCGCCGGATGTTCGAACTTGCGCTCGACGAGCTCGGGGTTGCGGCGGAGGACGCGCTCATGGTGGGCGATCGCGCGTCGCACGACGGTGCCGCGGTCGGTGCCGGCATCACGACCTGGCTCGTTCCGCCCGGGCTCCCGGCCGGCCAGGCCCGCGGACTCGACCGGCTCCTCGCCGTCGTTCGCTGAGCGACCCGGTCTACCGCGTCATTCGTCGAGGCGGAGCGCAGCGACGAAAGCCTCTTGCGGAACTTCGACCCGGCCGATCTGCTTCATCTTCTTCTTGCCCTCCTTCTGTCGCTCGAGCAGCTTGCGCTTGCGCGTGATGTCGCCGCCGTAGCACTTCGCGAGCACGTCTTTGCGCTTCGCCTTAACCGTCTCCCGGGCGATGATGCGACCACCGATCGCAGCCTGGATGGGAACGTCGAAGAGCTGCCGCGGGATGAGCTCGCGCAGCTTCGACGTCATCTTGCGCCCGTAGTCGTAGGCCTTGTCGCGGTGCACGATCGCGGAGAACGCGTCGACGGGTGTCGCGTTGAGCAGCACGTCGACTTTGGCGAGGTTCGAACGGCGGTAGCCGACGGGCTCATAGTCGAGACTCGCGTAACCGCGCGTGCGCGACTTCATCTGGTCGAAGAAATCGAGCACGATCTCGGCCAGCGGAAGGACGTACACGAGCTCGACGCGGTCCTCGGAGAGGTACTCGAGCTTCTCCATCTCGCCCCGCCGTTGCTGGGAGAGCTCCATCAACGTTCCGACATACTCGCTCGGCGTGAGAATCGTGGTACGGACGTATGGCTCCTCGATCGCTTCGATCTCCTGGGGCGGCGGCATCGCCGACGGGTTGTCGACGACCTCGATCGTCCCGTCGGTCCGCTCCAGGCGATACTCGACGTTGGGCGAGCTGGCCACCAGTGTGAGGTCGTATTCGCGCTCGAGGCGCTCGCGCACGATCTCCATGTGCAGCAGGCCGAGGAAGCCGCAGCGGAACCCGAAGCCGAGAGCGCCCGACGTCTCCGGCTCGTACGTGAACGAGGAGTCGTTCAGCCGCAAGCGCTCGAGGGCCTCGCGCAGGTCGGCGTACTCGTCGCCTTCGACGGGATACAGCCCGCAGAACACCATCGGCTTCGGTTCGCGGTATCCCGCGAGCGCGCCGGCGCGCCGCGCGGCGTCGGTGACGGTCTCACCGACTTTGGCCTCCCCGACGTCCTTGATACCGGCGATGAGGTAACCCACCTCGCCCGGGCCGAGCGTTGCGACCGGCGCCATCGCCGGGAGGCGGACGCCGATCTCCTCGGCGTCGTGGTCCTGTTGCGCATTCACGTAGCGCAGCCGCGCGCCACTGCGCAGCACGCCGTTGAACACACGCACCGACGACACGACGCCCCGGTACGGGTCGTAGACCGAGTCGAACATCAGGGCCTGCAGGGGCGCGTCGGGATCGCCGCGCGGGGCGGGAATGCGGTCGACCACCGCGTCGAGCAATGCGGCGACTCCTTCGCCCGTCTTTGCCGAGATGCGTAGAACGTCGGCGGCAGGGATCCCGAGAACGCGCTCGATCTCCTCGGCCCGCTTGTCGGGCTCCGCGGCGGGTAGGTCGATCTTGTTCAGGGCGGCCACGATCGTCAGGTCGCTCTCCATGGCGAGGTAGCAATTCGCGAGTGTCTGGGCCTCGATGCCCTGCGAAGCGTCGACGAGGAGGATCACTCCTTCGCACGCGGCCAACGAGCGACTGACCTCATAGCCGAAATCGACGTGACCGGGCGTGTCGATGAGGTTGATGACATAGCCGTTCCACTCGAGGCGCACGTTCTGGGCCTTGATCGTGATCCCGCGTTCGCGCTCGAGATCCATCGTGTCGAGGTATTGGGCGCGCATGTCGCGCGCGTCGACGGCGCCCGTCATCTCGAGCAGCCGGTCGGCAAGCGTCGACTTCCCGTGATCGATGTGGGCGATGATGCTGAGGCAACGAATGCGGTCGAGTGCGGTCACGATCCGCCTATTGTCGCCTATCCGCGCGACCGACCAGGCACTGGATACGGTCTGTTCGTGACCGGTCGGGTGATCGTGGTCGGGTCCGCGAACGTGGACCTCGTCTGGCACGGCGAGCGCCTCCCCGCGCCCGGCGAGACCGTCACCGACGGGACGTACGTTGCCGCGCTGGGCGGCAAGGGCGCCAACCAGGCCGCGGCCGCGGCCGCGCTCGGCGCCGACGTGCATTTCGTCGGATGCGTCGGCGACGACGAGCACGGGCGCATGACGCGCGCCGACCTCGAGTCGCGCGGCGTCGACTGTTCGGCACTCGCTGTCACCACCGAGGCGGCGACCGGCGTCGCCCTCATCACCGTCGACGCGCGAGGCGAGAACGCGATCGCGGTCGCGCCCGGCGCCAACCGCCTCGTCGAAGGGATCGGGGTCTCGAGCCTGATCACCGCAGACGACGTCGTCCTCTGCTCACTGGAGATACCGGTCCCCACGGTCGAATCCGCCGTTGCCCGCGCCCGCGAGCACGGCGCCGTCGCGATCGTGAACCCCGCCCCGCCGCGCGCCGCGCCCGCCGGGGCGCTGCTCACGCCCAACGAGCACGAATGCGAACGGCTGGGAGGCGTGGAGTACCTGATGGCTATCGCGCCCGCGGTCGTGGTCACGCGCGGGCGCGCCGGCGCCGAGCTGCACCGCAGCGGGCTGCCCGTGCTGAGACAACCGGCGTTTCCAACGACTCCGGTCGACACGACCGGGGCCGGCGACGCCTTCAACGGTGCACTTGCCTGGGCGCTCGCCGCTCGACACCCGATCGAGGACGCGTTACCGCTCGCCTGCGCCGCGGGCGCGCTCGCGACGCGAGCCGTCGGCGCCCGCGCCGCGTTGCCGTCCGCCGACGACGTGCGGGCGCTCGTGACCGCGCCGGCCCGCCCGTCCGCGTGAGGGGTACACGCGGGCCCAAGGCCGGGCTTCCGGCGTCGTCCGCCGGCTCTGATACCCTCACCCGGTTCACGAACAGGCCCGGAGCACGTCCGCATGGCGAACATCCAGTCGCAGAAGAAGCGCAATCGGCAGAACGAGAAGCGGCGCGTCCGTAACAAGGGCGTCCGGTCCGAGATGAAGACACGCGTCAAGGTCGCTGTGAACGCGGTTTCGAACGGCGACGCCGGTGCGGCCGAGAGCGTCAAAGCCGCCCAGAGGCGGATCGACAAGGCTGCCGCCAAGGGCGTGATTCACAAGAACGCGGCCGCCCGCCGAACCTCGCGCCTCATGAAGCGCGCGGCACAGTCCGCCTAGAGCACACCCGCCGCAGGTTCAGCGGCGCGTCGACCTCCGGCTCGCAGCCGCGAGTCGCGCCACCAGCACCTCGATCACGACGCGGTCGTCGAGGCCGCTCGCGCCGCGCAAGTCGAGCTCGGCCTGCGCGAGCAGACGCACCGCGTCGCGCAACCCGTCGGTACCCAGGCGCTTGGCCGATTCGAGCGGGAACCGCGCGCCGCCGGCGCTCTTCATGCCGAGTGCGGCCGCCGCGTGCTCCTTCGTGACGACGGAAGGATCGTCGAGCCGCAACAGGCGCATGTAATGGAACACGAGCGACGCCATCACCTGCATCGGATGCAGCGGCTTCGGCTGCGCGGCGCTGCTCGAGGTGAGCATGCGATGGAGCGTCCCGAGCGCGGCGCCGACGTCGCCCCGGTCGATCGCGTTGGTCAGGTCGAAGCGGCCGGCCGTTCCCTGCTCGCCGAGGTACGCCTCGACGT
Organism: Acidimicrobiia bacterium; assembly: GCA_035516815.1. Classification (GTDB taxonomy): domain Bacteria; phylum Actinomycetota; class Acidimicrobiia; order IMCC26256; family PALSA-610; genus PALSA-610. The sequence goes on from DATJAA010000004.1 coordinate 6,432, forward strand.
CGTCGAGGGTCAGCGTCGACTCGTCGCCGTAAGTGGCGCGCAGGAGCTCGACCAGTTCCGGGACACGACCCGCGTCCTCGCCGAAGTGCGCCGCGATCTGCTTGGACGCGGCGGGCGCGAGCTTCAGGTGCGCGCCGGCCAACTCGTGCTCGAGCACATCGGCGGTCTGCTCGGCCCCGGGACCCACAATGCGCGCCTTCGCCTTGACGGCCTTGTCGAGCGCAGCCGGCACCCGGCCGCCGCCCGCGACCAGTACCAGGTGGACTCCGTCGAGCGGCTCCGCCAGCCACGCCGCGAGCCATTGCGCCTGCTCCGCGGTGACATTGCCGATATCGCGAACAACGACGACGCGCGTCGATGTCATGAACGGCGGGCTCTGGAGCGCCGTGATCAACGCGGCGAACGCGGGCAGCTCGACGGAACCTTCCGCGGCCCGATCATCCTCGTCGTCGGCTTCGACCGCGGCCTCGCCCGCGCGGCGACGACTCGCAAGTGTGTGGTCGTCGAGTGCGAACGAACGCTCCTCACCTCCGAGCAATTCGTCGACGAGCCGCTGCACCTCGCGATCGCGCAGTACCGGATCGGCGCCCTGTACCAGCGTGACGCTCACAGCAGAGCCTCGATCGTGCGACAGACCCGCGCCGTACCGGCGACGTCGTGCACCCGCACGATGCGGCACCCCTGCATTACGCCGTACGCGACGGCCGCGAGGGACTCGGGTCGGCGGTCGTCGATCTCGCGGCCGAGCAGCTCGCCGATGAACCGCTTGTTCGACGCCGACAGCAGCAGCGGGTAGCCGAGCGTGGCGTGACTCGCGCTCTCGCGCAGCAGCACCGCGCTCTGCGCGGGCGACTTGCCGAGGTCGAGACCGGCGTCGAGCACGATCTGCTCGGGCGCGAGGCCCACTGACTCGGCCCGAGCGGCACGCTCTCGCAAGAAGCTCGCGACGTCGCCCACGAGGTCGTCGTAGTGCGGCTCGGGATCGGGGACGCGCGGCCGCAGCCGGATGTGCGTAGCCACGACCGTCGCGTCGTGTTTGGCGGCGACGCGCAGGTAGTCGGGATCGCCAAAGCCGGAAATGTCGTTGCCCACGACCGCGCCGGCCGCGCACGCCGCGTCGAGTACCGAGGCACGCCAGGTGTCGACCGAGAGCGGCACGTCGAAGCGCGCGTGCAGGGCATCGACCGCGGGAACGACCCGATCGAGCTCCTCGCTCTCGTCGACCTCGGGCCCCGGGCCGGCCTTCACGCCGCCGACGTCGAGGAGGTCGGCGCCCTCGGCAACCAGTTGCTCGGCTCGCCGGACGAACGCGTCGAAGTCCCAGGTCGCGCCGCGGTCGTAGAAGGAGTCGGGGGTGCGGTTCAGGATGCCCATCACGACAACTCGCCCGCGCACGTCGATGACTCGGTCACCGAGCCGGAGTGTCGGAAACGGCTCGACGGGCACGCAGGCAGGCTACCGACGCACCCGCGGCCGCGACGGCGACGAGACCGACGGCGCCGCGGCCGTCGATCGCGAAGGGAACCGCCGCACCCAGATGCGCGATGGTGGTAATCCAGCCGACCAGGAGAGCCGTCGGTTGTTGAGCCAGCGGGCCGAGCGCCGGCACGACGCCGGCGACCGCCGACGCGAAGAAGCCGTACACGCCGAGCGCCTCGGCCGCGGGTGCGGCAACGAGATTCGTCGCCGGGGTGATCAGCGGAAACGTGCCGAAGACGCACAGCAGTACCGGGATGACACCGATCTGCGCGGCGATCGAGACTGCGAGCGGCTCGCGAACGAAGCGCGGGCCTCGCAGGCGCGCCGCGATCGGCTGCGAGAGACACGCGATGCCCGCGCTCGCGCCGCAGGACAACACGAACGCGACCGAATGCAACAGGAACGGATCGGCGAGGAGCAGGATGACCACCGCGTAGGCGAGCACCCGCACGCCGGACGCGGGCCGGCCGCTCAGCGTCGCGAGCAATGCGATCGCGGCCATCGCCGACGCGCGTAGCACCGACGGCTCGAACCTGGTCATCGCCGCGAATACCAGGACGATCGCGAGCGCCAGCACGGTGCGGGCGCCGAGGCGCATCCTGCGCAACAGGGGCGCAGCCAGCGCCAGCACGAATGCGACGTTCTCGCCGGAGACGGCGAGCAGGTGCGAGAGCCCCGAATCGCGGAAGTCGTCGATCACTTGCGGTGGGACACCTCTGGTGTCGCCGAGCAGGAAGCCGGCGACGAGCGCCCGGGGAACCGGATCGAGCGGACGCGTTCCGCGGACGATCACGGCGCGAATGGAGTCCGCGATGCCGACGAGCCCCCGAGGAGCCGAGAGCCCCACGATCTCCGCCTCGTCGAGGCGGCCCACCGCGTGCCGCCAACGGGCGCGATCGTCGGCCGCGCCGGGACCGAGCGGCGCGAGGCGTCCGCGCAACACGACGCGATCGCCAGCCTCCACGACTCGCAGTGCGACACCGTCGTCGCCGCTCGCCCGGGCCAGCAATGTGCGATGCGAACCTCGTCCGGTGTCGACTCGCACGAGCAGATCGGTCGCGTACGCCGGTCCGCTCGGATCTCCCGTCGCGACGCCGTGCAGGGTCGCCGGGGCGCGTTGATCGATCGCCGCAGTGAGTGCGGAGCTCGACTGGCCGTGCATCGCGCGCCCGATCGACGCGAACGCGAGCAGGGCGCACGCGAGTGCAGTGATCATGCTGCGCGCCGGCGGGTGGGTGAACCATGCCGCGCCGAGGGCGGCTGCGCCGACGACGAGCGCGGTGCTCGCGCCGGCTGCTCCGGCGCGCTCCCCCGCGAGGATTCCGATCACGACCGCGACGACCGCTACAACCGGCCCGAGTTCCACGTCACACCGCCACGAGGTCGTGTAACTGCGCGAGCTTCGCGTCACCGATGCCGCGCACACGACCGAGGTCGTTCACGGACCGGAACGGCCCGTGTGCCTCGCGGTCCTGAATGATCGCGGCCGCGGTGGCGGGTCCGATTCCGGGCAGTGCGTCGAGTTGCTCGACCGTCGCGGTATTGAGGTTTACCGGCGCGCTCGGCGATGGCGCGTCGTCGGTCCCGTCGCCGGACGCGCCACTGACCGCGGTGGGGTCGACGCTTGGTGCCGGGGCACCGATACGGGGTACGGCGATCCGGGCGCCGTCGGTGAGCGGCGCCGCGAGATTCAGCCGCACGAGATCCGCATCGGCCAGCGGCCCGCCGGCCGCCGCGATCGCATCGACGACCCGAGCGCCGGCGCGTAGGCGCGCGATGCCGCCGCGCCGAACGGCCCCGACGACGTCGACGACGATCTCCGGCGCGCGAATCGTGGTGGTCGTGGCGGTTTCCAACGTCGGGGCCGGGCCGGCCGGCGCCGCGCTCGGCGGCGACGCCGGCGCCGAGGCGCTCCGGCTGTGGAACCATGCGAATGCCGCCGCAACCGAAACGCACGCGAGCAACGCGGCCGCGATGCGGCGGTCGCCGCGCCACTCGTTCCAACGCGTGGCGAACTCGGCGTGCGGCGACGGCGGCCGCGGCGGTAGCTCATCTTCTGCCAAGCCGACGACCTCCGGGCGCGCGCGGGCCTGCGGAGGAAGCTCGGGGAGAAGTCAACGCACGCTACCGCGCGGGTGCGCCACCGAGAAGCGCGCTACGCGATGACGAAGTTGACGATCTTGCCCGTCACGATCTTCAGGTTCTCGACCGTCGCGCCCTCGAGCATCTCGGCAATCCGCGGTTCGGCCCGCGCCGCGGCCTCGTGCGCGGCGGCGTCGGCGCCGACGGCGACCTCGACACGCGCCCGCACCTTGCCGTTGATCTGCACCGGCACCTCGACACGGTCGTCGACCAGCCATTGCGGATCCGGCTCGGGGAAGGGCTCGTAGGTGATCGTGCCGTCATGACCGAGACGCGCCCACAGCTCCTCGGCGATGTGCGGTGCGAGCGGGGCGACCATCAGTGTCAGCGGGACGGCGACTTCGCGCGGCAATCCCCCACCGCTCTGACCGAGGCCGGTGAGAGCATTGTTCAACTCGAACAGCCGCGCGATCGCGGTGTTGAAGCTCAGAGCCGCCATGTCGGTGCCGACGGCGTCGATCGTGCGGTTCAGCAGTCGCCTCGTGTCGTCGTCGGCGTGCAGGTCGGTGACGCGCAGCTCGCCGGTCTCCTCGTCGACGAAATTGCGCCAGAGCCGTTGCAGGAAACGGTGCACGCCCACGATGTCGGCGGTGCTCCAGGGGCGCTCCTTCTCGAGCGGCCCCATGAACATCTCGTAGAGCCGGAGTGTGTCGGCGCCGTAGTCGCGATAGATGTCGTCCGGGGCGATCGCGTTGCGCAAGCTCTTGCCCATTTTCCCGTGCTCGCGGGTGACCGGCTTTCCCTCGAAGAAGAACTCGCCGCCGCGTTCCTCGACGCGGTCGGCATCCACGTAGGTGCCCCGCTCGTCGACATACGCCGCCGCGAGGATGTAGCCCTGGTTGACGAGGCGCTGGAATGGCTCGACCGTCGACACGTAGCCGAGGTCGAACAACACCTTGTGCCAGAAGCGCGCGTACAACAAGTGCAGCACCGCGTGCTCGACACCGCCGACGTAGAGGTCGACGAGGCCGATCTTCGGCGTGCCGTCCATGCGCGTACCTTCCGCCCACTCGCGCTCGACGAGCGGGTCGACGAGTGCCTCCTCGTTGGTGGGATCGAGATAGCGCAGGTAGTACCAACACGACCCCGCCCACTGCGGCATGGTGTTGGTCTCGCGCAGATACGGGCGGGGTCCCTCGCCGTAGCCCGCCCACGCGGGACCGGGCAGGTCGAGCTCTACCTCGACCCAGTCGGCCGCGCGCGCGAGCGGGGACTCGGGCAGGGCGTCGGGGTCGTCCGACGTGATCGGCTCGAAGTCGGTGACTTCGGGCAATACCACCGGCAACAGCTCCTCGGGCAACGCGATCGGACCGTGGTCGTCGTACACGATCGGGAACGGCTCGCCCCAGTACCGCTGGCGGCTGAACAACCAGTCGCGGAGTTTGTAGGTGACGGTCGGGCGACCGCGGTCCGACCGCTCCAGCCACTCCGAGATCACGCGCTTCGCCTCGTCGACGCGCCGGCCGTCGAGCGACACCTCCGAGTTCGCCGAGTTCTGGGCGACGCCGTCGCCGACGAACGCTTCGGGCCAGGTGGAAGCGTCATCGGGATCGGCGCCGCGCTCCGCCAGCCATTCATCGTCGGGCCGGATCACGGGAACAATCGGAAGCTCGAACTCGCGCGCGAACTCGAAGTCGCGTTCGTCGTGCGCGGGAACAGCCATGATCGCGCCGGTGCCGTATCCCATCAGCACGTAATCGGCGATGAAGATCGGAATGCGCTCGTTGTTCGTGGGGTTGATCGCGAAGGAACCGATGAAGACGCCGGTCTTCTCCTTGGTCTCGGCTTGCCGCTCGAGATCGGTCTTCGCCGCCGCGAACTCGCGGTACCGGTGCACCGCCTCGGGCGGCGTTTCGGTTGCACCGAACAGACCCTTCCACGCATCCAGCGGGTTACTCGCGAAGTCGTTCCCCAGGTCGTCGGCCGGCCACTGATTCGCGGTAATCGTGTCGACGAGCGGGTGCTCCGGAGCAAGCACCATGTACGTGGCGCCGAACAACGTATCGGGACGCGTGGTGAACACCTCGATGTCGAGGTGTTCGTGACCGGCGACGGGGAATCGTACGGAGGCGCCCGTCGAGCGTCCGATCCAGTTGCGCTGCATGAGCTTGATCGACTCGCTCCAATCGAGCGCGTCGAGATCGTCGAGCAACCGATCGGCATACGCGGTGATGCGCAACATCCACTGCTTCAACGGGCGCCGGTACACCGGGAAGTTGCCCCGGTCACTGCGACCGTCGGCGGTGACCTCTTCGTTGGCGAGCACAGTGCCGAGACCCGGACACCAGTTCACCGGCGCGTAGGCCTCGTACGCCAAGCGGTACGAGTCGACGAGCCGACGCTGCTCGACCGGATCGAGATCGTCGAACGGAACGTCGCCGGGAGCCGCGAACCGTCCGGCGCGCAATTCCTGCACGAGCGTGGCGATCGGGCGGGCGCGCCCCGCTTCCTCGTCGTACCACGAGTTGTAGATCTGCAAGAAGATCCATTGCGTCCAGCGGTAGTAGGACACGTCGGTCGTCGCCGGGCCGCGGCGCGGGTCGTGACCGAGGCCGAGGGCACGCAACTGGCGGCGCATCGTCGCGATGTTCTGCTCGGTGGTGTCGCGGGGATGGGTTCCGGTCTGGACCGCGTACTGCTCGGCCGGCAGCCCGAACGCGTCGTAGCCCATCGCGTGCAAGACGTTGTAGCCGTTCATGCGCTGGAACCGCGCGTAGACGTCGGTGGCGATGTACCCGAGCGGGTGACCGACGTGCAGACCGACGCCGCTCGGATACGGGAACATGTCGAGCACGAACATGTGAGGACGGCCGGCGACGTTGTAAGGGTCTTCGCTCAACAAGCCGCTGCGGTTGGGTGTCGCGAACGCCTGCAGCTCGTCCCAACGATCCTGCCACTTGCGCTCGATCTGGTTGGCGAGTGCGGCTGTGTATCTCTGCGGCGGCGCATCCTCGGCCATGACTGCGAGGCTACCGGCCGAGAAGGCGCCTACCCGGCTGATATCGTGATCGACTCACGGGGGCGTAGCTCAGTTGGTAGAGCGCTTGCATGGCATGCAAGAGGTAGTGGGTTCGATCCCCATCGCCTCCACCAGAATGGTCTTGTGAGAAACACCGCCAAGAGAACGGACCCGAATGGGGCGTGACGATCACGCAGTCGTCAGCGGTGCCCCCGGACTGCACCAGTGACCGACTCGTCGATCGTCGCTCCGACGACCGAACATGCGACACCCGGGCGAGAAGTCGCGGCAGGGTACTCAGCGGGATGTCGGTGCAGCCGACGACTCTGATCGAGTATCGCTCACGACGATTCGGCGCGGGCGCGGTCGGGCATCTCGCCATTCACAGAACTCGGACTCGAGCGCTGGACACGCGCGAAGCCTGCATCTCAGTAGACCCAGACCGGCGTGCCGAGCGGCATCACGTCGCGTGCCCAGATCCAGTCGATGGCTTCATTGCTGACCCGTACACAGCCATGTGAGACAGGACGCGGCGGCACGTACGAGTCGCCGTGGATGGCAAAGCCGTCGTCGAAGAACTTCGGTCGCCACAGCTCGCCCAGCGAATTCACGACGAGACCGTCGACCTGGCGGTAGATACGGAACCGCCCTTCTGGTGTGTCCGCGATCGCGTGCTGCCCCCGGCTTCGGTAGGCATAGCCACCTCCGGTGGAGGTGTTGAGCGTCGCGTCGAGGTGCCCGTCGGTCACGATCAGCAACAGGTCGTCCGTGAGATCGACCTCGACGACGTGTCCCGAACTGCTGCGCGGGCGCGGCTGCACGCCGCGGATCAACGCCGACTCGGTTGCGGGACCGACGACGCCGTCGCGGGCCAGGCCGGCCGTCTTTTGGATCGCGAAAACGGCTTGTTCCGTCGCGTCGTCGAATACACCGGTCTCGTCGTCGAGCCAGTAACCCAGCGTCGACAGGCGACGCTGCAAGGCGACGACGAGGGGACCCGACGCACCTGGCCCGAGCATCGGAAAGTTCACAGCGGGAAGCGTCGTCGAGGTGACCGGCGACAGCGTCGTCGAAGTTGTCGAAGACGACGAACCTGCAGATGTGGCGGTTGGCGACGGACTCGACGACGGGGACGTAGTTGCAACGGTGCTGGACGCCGGCTCGTGCGTGCTACTGCCTCCGCAGCCCGAGGCGAACGACATCGCCGCGACGACGACCACGCTCGCCGCGCGGGAACGGTACCGATGCGACCATGGTCCGCGCTGACCTGAAAAGCCGTTCTCCGCCACCTCCCCACTCTGTGGCGCCGCGACGCGGCCGTGACAGAGGCCTACGACCCATTCCCGGTGGGGAGACCGTCGCTGCTGTCGCAGAAGAAGACGAGATCGTCTTGGGGGGCAGGGTCGTCGTACTCGTTGACTGCGCGGCCTTGGATCCGCACGCGCTGACGAGCGAAAGCCTCGGACAGCAACACCGCGGTCTTCGTGAGCTCAGCGAGCGCAGACCGCACCTGCCGCTCGAGCGCTTTGGGATCTTCTCAGTGCCGCCTAGGTGCTGATCGTGACCGGCGACGGGTAGTCGTGGCTGCCGAAGATCACTTCGGCGGTCACGGGCCGGGCGAGGTCTGACAGGTCTCCCGCAAGGTCGATCAGAAGGTCGTCGATGGTGATCATGCCAACGAACTGGCCGGCACGAACGATTGCCAGTCGGCGAACCGCGTGTGTTCTGAAGAGGGCGAACGTGTCGTGTAGATCGGCGTCGGCATCGACGGTCACGACCGGCGTGGTCATGACCGCGTCGACCCTCGCGTCGGCGGGCAGGTCGCGGGCAAGGCCGCGGCGCACGAGGTCGCGGTCGGTGACGATCCCGACCAAATGGTCGCCGTCGATGACAGCGATCGCGCCGATTCCAGCTTGTTCCATGATGCCCGCCGCCTCGCGGATTGTCCGCTCCGGCCCGATGCCGACTCCCGACCGGCGTACGGCTTCTATAGTTCGCATGACGTTTGCTCCTTTCGACCGAGCGTCATTTCGACGCGTGTTCGCGGTGCTCCACCGCGGCATCCGGTCCCGGGAAGAACAGTGTCTCGTGGCCCCCGTCACCCCAGCGGACGACGTAGGGCGAACCGCCGTCGACGCCCCGCACCTCGAGCACCTCGCAAGCACGATCCGGGTCTCTGACGCGATGTCCCCGGATCACGATCCGGTCACCCACGCTCGCTCTCATGATGTCCTCCTCGCTCTGACTCCATCGTCGGTCCGAGCGCGCGCTCCGGCTAGGGCCGAAGGTCACCGTCGTCACCACCGGGCGCATAGCTCGCTCGCCGCGCGCGAGGGATCGCTGCTCGCGCGCAGGTCGTTGGTCACACGGTGACGGGCCGTGCGGCACTGCCAGGCAACAGCGTGGCGCTTCAGCATCGAGGATGGCTGATCGGAACCGAGCTGAGGAGCCGACATGGCAACGACGACGAAACGGCTCGTACAAGCGGCGGGACTGGCCGCGGGTGCATTGGGGATGGTTGCGGCAGGCGCGCCGGACAGCCGCGTCGGCCGAGCGGCGCGAGGGCTCGCGGATCGAATCGGCCGCGACGTGCGCTACGCGGCGGCGAGCGCACCGGGCGTTGTGTACCGCCTCGCGGGACGGCGTCCGGACCCCGATGTCAGCGACGACGTGCTCGTCGATCGCGTCCGTTCGAGCCTCGGCCCTCTCGAAAAGCGTCTCGACGTTCCGCGCGTGCACGTCATGGTCGACCAGCACGTCGCGATCCTGCACGGAGAGGTTCCGGGCGATCGCGACGCGTGCGCGATCGAGCATGCCGTGATGCGGATCAGCGGCGTCACCGGTGTCGAGTCGCACCTGCACCCGGGTCTCGCTTCGGGAGACACGCGTCCGTCGCAGGGCGCGGCCGTGCCGCAACCCCCGTCGGAGGCCCTGCGCGCACTGCTCGACGCCGCCCACGCGGCCGGCGCCGGCCCACAGCCGCGTCAGGAGGTACATGCTGTGTTGTGCGGTTTCGCCGACCGAATCCCCGAAGACGAACGTGCTCAGCTGTTCGCACACCTCCCGGCCGACGTTCGCGCGCTCGTCGGTCCGGTGCATAGGCACGGGCAACGCCCGCCGCGGCTCCGGACGCTGCCGCAACTCGTCGCGGCAGTCACCGCCGAAGGCGGTATCGAACCCGGGCAGGCGGAAGAGATCACCAGAGCCGTCATCGCCACGCTGCGCGGGCTGGTACCCGACGAAGCAGTCGACGTGGCCGCCGTCCTCCCAGGTGAACTGCGCGAACTCTGGGAGACCGAGCCATCTCGCTGACACACACCGGAGGCCGGGGAGCTCCGCCTCCCTCTGACCATCGCAGGAGCCGACCCATGGAACAACACGTAAGCGACCCGACGATCGTCGTGCGCGGTGATGTCCCCAATGAGATGGTTGCATACGCGCGCGGCAAGCTCGTCGCGATCGTTGCCGACGCACCCGTCCCCGTGCTGAGTGCCGAGCTTCGTCTCGACCACAGTGCCGACCCGGCCCGGGAACGCCCCGACTACGCCGAGGCGACAATCGATCTCGACGGCACCCACGTGCGCGCCCACCGAAACGCGGCGACGATGTCCGAGGCGATCGACCGCGCCCTCACGCGGCTGCGTCGTCGCGTCGAGGCGACGAACGAGCTCTCGAGGGATCGAGTGCTCCGGCGCCGTGATCTCGGCAGCTGGCATCACGACGGAAGAGCTATTGAGCGCCCAAATTTCTTCCCGCGGCCCGTCGAGGACCGCGTCCTCGTGCGGCGCAAGACCTTCACCCTCCACCCCGAATCGATCGAGGCGGGCCTCTCGGACCTCGAGACGCTGGACCACGACTTCTTCTTGTTCGTCCACGACGAGTCCGGCACCGAAGCAGTCGTATATCGGATCGGCGGCGGCTATGGGCTGATGCAGCGCACCGAGACGCCCGAGGCGATCAAACGCGTCGAGATCCCGCTCGAGCTTGGACCGCACCCCGCAACGACGACACTCGAGAACGCACTCGCCATCCTCGACGAAACCAACGCACCCTTCCAGTTCTTCGTCGATGCCGCGAGCGGACACGGCGAAGTCGCCTACCGCCGCTATGACGGCCACTACGGTCTCATCCTCCCCACCTGATGAGAGCCCGTCGCCCGACGGCCATCACAGTCCACTCGCCGCCCTCCGGCCGGGTGCACGAGGTGCGCCGCCGTGTCGCACGGCTACCGGTCAGTGGAACTACCAACACCAATGGCGCGAGCTCACGCTCGTGTCAGCGCCGGTAGAGCACATGCGGAGGGTTCCGCGTGGTCGCGTGCGGTCGTTCGGCAGGGCGGCCAACGACGATGGGTAATGCCGCGACGAGGTTCTCGGGCACTGTGAGCTCGTGCTTCACGTCACGTTGATTCATGAGTGGCAGGGACAACCCGATCGGACATGTACCAAGACCGAACGCGGACGCGGCGAGCATCAGGTTTTCGCCGGCCAGGTAACAGTCGGGAACGCCGCCCGGAGCGGTCGCATAGATCGTGATGAGGGTGGTCGCGCCGTGGAACACGTCGTAGCCGGGTTGAGAGAGCAGCTCCCGTAGTTGTCGCAGCACCGGTTCGGGGGTGTCGGCGAGACGTGTTCGGTCCCGCGTTCATTCTGGTCTACCGAACGCCCGAATGGCGAAGCTGAGAACCAGGCGAACGCCGGGACCATGCCGTCCTCTGCGAGGACGGCACTTCGGCGTGGTGGGCGAGCCGGTCGATCATCGCGACGCGACGGTGGCGTCGCCGAAGACTTCGCCCCAGCGTCCGAACGGCTTGTTGCTGGTGACATGACGCTGGCGCGTTCGTAGCGGGAGCTGACGAGTTGGAAGAACAGGTTCGCGGCTTCGCCGCCGTGGTCTTGGCGGGCGGCGATCGCGATCGCTATGGGTGCGCGGCATGGCGCCAACGTTGATGAGGCGCGGGCGCGCTTTCCATCGGCGCCTCCGACCTCCTGTGCCACTCGGCGTAGCGCCGGGCGAGCGGAGCGGCGCTCAAGCCGTGGGCGAGGACGCTGAGGGCGACGGTGACGGTGAGCGCGACAACGAGCTCAGATGTGTGTGGGAGGCCCGACGCTTCGACGACGACGACGCCGAACACGATCGATGCGAGCCCGCGTGGACCGAACCAGCCGAGAAACAACACTGTGGGTGCGCGGGCGTGGCTACCGAGCATGCTGATTGCGACGGGGACCATTCGGACGACTGTCAGACTCAGCACGGCGTAGAAGACCTCGACGAGCCCGATCTGGGACCACAGTGATCCCAACACGGCCGCGCCGAACACGATGAGTGTGACGCCGTTCAGCACGTCGCCGAGCTCCTCGGAGAACGCGGCGGCCTTCGCATCCTGTCGCGAGATGCTGCCGAATACCGCGCCGCCGACGAAGGCGGCGATGAAGCCGCTGCCACCCCGGGCGTCGGCGATGCCGAACGCGCCGACAGCGGCGATCACGGGAACGATTTGGATCCAACGTCCTTCGATCCAGCCGCGACTCTCGGCCGCCCTCAGTGCATACGCTGCGACAACGCCGGCGACGACGCCGCCCACGATGCCCCAGCCAATCGCCTCCACAACCAACTTCGTGGCGTGAGTGGCCGTGGTGTCGCCGGCGTCGGCTTGCGCGACGGCGAGCGCGATCGCGAGGAGTGGTACGCACAAGCCGTCGTTGAGGCCGCTCTCGACGTTCAACCCTTGACGTATCCGCGATGGCAGGTTCTCGTCGGTGACAACGGCTTGTCCGAGCGCGGCGTCGGTCGGAGCCAGGACGATCGCGAGCACCGCGGCTTCGGCCCATGTCACTTCGTGCAAGACCAGCGCGCCCACCAAGGTGCCGGCGACAATCGTCAGGGGCAGCCCGATTCCCAACAAGCGCGCCGGTAACGCGTACTCGCGGCGCAGTGCGCGCAGGTCGATTCGCGAAGCATCGGTGAACAGCACGACCACGAGCGTCGCCTCTGCGAGCGTGCTGACCGCGTGCTGGCCGAGCGCGAGGTGCAGCCAACCGAGCAATTCGGAGCCGAACACAAAGCCTGCGCCCACGAACACGATCGGCGCGGTAATCGACGTGCCTCGCAAGCGGGCGGATGACACCGCGTACACCAGGAATACGGCCGCGACGACGACCAGACTCGAGCTATCCACGCCGGCAGCATGGCACGCCGGAGTGGATCAGCCCCGCTTCCGGCGCGCTCGGTGCCGGGCCCTTCATGAGCTCAGCCGGGGTGTTTGTACATGAACCCATCGATCGCCGTCAGGCGGCCATCGGCGACGCGAGCAGTGCCGACCGCCTCGGCTCCGTCACCAAACGTGACGTGGACCGCGCAACCATTGTGCAGGTGCGGATGCATCGAAACGATCGCGCCACCATCGTCCACCACGGCTCTCGCGGCTGCCGCGTCGAGCGTCAGCTGGACCGGAATGAGGTCGTGCGGAAATCCGTCGACATGCACAATCGCGCTGAGGGCCATGAGCGAACAGGTTAGGACGTTTGCTCGCTCACCGTCCGAAGTCCCACCCGTACTCGAGCACGTCAGTTCGCCGGCGCGTACGCGGCCGGGACCGGGCCTTCGATCATGAAACGCCAGAAGTTGCGCGGTTCGCCGACGGCGAAGTCGCCACTTGCCTTGTGTTGGACGGACGCGTTGTCCCAGATGAGCAC
>DATJAA010000005.1:0-6408 GCA_035516815.1 Acidimicrobiia bacterium
TCCTGTGCATCGCGCGCCGGCGGTCGTCGATCAGTCGGGATTGTGCGTCGACGGTTGGATTCCTGTGAACCCGGTGACACTGGAGACGGCGTATCCCGGCGTCTACGCCGTCGGCGACGTGACGAGCGTGGGCACGCCAAAGGCGGGCGTCTTCGCCGAAGGTCAGGCCACGGTCGTCGCGGACGAGATCATTGCCAAATGCCGGGACGAGACGCCGCCGCCCGGCTACGACGGCCGCGGCATCTGTTACCTCGAGTTCGGCGACAACCAGGTGGCGCGGGTCGACGTGACGTTTGTGAGCGGTCAAGTGCCGACCGGCACGTTCGACGCGCCGTCGGTCGCGTTGAAGGCCGACAAGGACAGGTTCGGGGCGAGCCGTGTCGCGCGGTGGTTCGCGGCGGCGAAGGCATAGTTCCGGGGCCTCGACGCGATTCCGGGGCCTCGACGCGCCGGACGCGATCGGCCTAGCCTCGCGCGCCCGCCGAAGTATGTGGTCCTGCACCAGTGCGGAGGACCGGAACGATGCGAAGTCGACTCATCACGACGTTGACCGCGCTCGTCGCGATCGGTGGGATCGCGGCCGCGTCGCCCGCGTCCGGAGATGAGCTTCGGAGCGCGCCCCTCGGCCGAGTGGCGACCGCGGACCTGCACGGCCGCATCAACGTCGATACGAGTGCCGGAACGCAAGACGACTCGGGGACATTCCGCAGCTTCGAGCAGCTGGGCATCGGTCGTTATCGGTTCACGTCGACGTTCGATCCGAGCATCGGCTGCAACGGCATCACGAACTATTCCGGCACCGCGAGACTGGTGCGGAACGACGGCGCGACGCTCTCGGGCGCGCTCACGGGGACATCACAGTGCATCGGAGCCGTCACCGGCCTCATCGCGGTGAACGCGTCGTTCACCCTCGATCTCAAGTCCGGCACCCGCGATCTCGTCGGCGCGCAGCTCACCGCCGACTGCTCGTGGCCGGTGCGGCTGGCGGCGTCGAGTGGCGTCGGGGCGCAGGATTGTTCGCTCAGCGGCAACGTCAACTACACGACGATCCTCGGATATGCCCTCCTGGACGCGTCCGGCACGCTGAACGAATTCGGCGGCACCTCCTTGCCCTTCGAAGTCGGCGGCGACCTCTTCGGTGCATCGGGACTCGCGCTGACGCCGTCGCACGAGGGATACTGGACGGTCAACGCGGCCGGCGTCGTCCATGCGTTTGGTGACGCGCACTGGTTCGGGAATGCGCACCCCGCGTCGATGGTGCCGGGGGAGTCGGTGCGCAGCATTGCCGCCAGCGCGGGTGGCCGGGGCTACTGGCTCTTCACGACGCACGGACGCGTGCTCGACTTCGGAGCCGCGCCGCGTCTGGGCGACTTGCGCGCCCTCGCGTTGAAGGCGCCGGTCGTCGGTGCGGTCGCAGAAGCTGACGGCACCGGATACGTGATGGTCGCCGGCGATGGTGGCGTGTTCACGTTCGGACGCACCCGGTTCTTCGGATCGGCGGGCGCCTCGCACCTGAATCGCCCGGTCGTGGGGCTGTCACTCACGGCGTCCGGCCGGGGCTACTGGCTCGTCGCGGCAGACGGTGGCGTGTTCGCGTTCGGTGACGCGCGGTTCCGTGGGTCGATGGGCGCGACACACCTTGCGAGCCCGGTCGTCGGCGTCACCCGTTATGGGAACGGCTACCTGATGGTCGCGGCCGACGGCGGCATCTTCAACTTCGGCACGTTGCCGTTCTTCGGCTCGTTGGTCGGCGAGTCGCCGGGCGCTCCGATCGTCGGGGTCGTCCCGAGCTGATCGCGCTCGTTGTCCGATCAAACTGTCAAGACCAAGTGACCTATACGCGCACCACGACCCGGCCGATCGTTTCGCGCCGCTCCAGCGCGGCGAGCCCCTCGGGCAGATCGGCGAACGCGAGCTCCCGGCCGACGATCGGGCGGATGCTGCCGGCGCGCACCAGATCGAGCAGCTCGGCATGCACGCGCTCACCATCGCGGTGGGCGGGGAAGTTGAACGTCGTGTCGCGCTTGAACGCGATCGGGTCGTCGACGTACGCGTGGCACACGCCGACGAGATCGAAGTTACCGAACAGCACCGGTCGCGGAACGATCCCCTCGTCCTCCTGCTCGATCCCCGACGCGAAACCTGCGATCACGTGGCGGCCGTTGAACGCCATGCACCGGAAGGTGTTGCGGGTGACCTCGCCGCCGATCGTGTCGAACGCGACATCCACACCGCGACCGTCGGTCGCCTCGAGCACCGCGGCCGCGAAGTCTTCGTTTCGATAGTCGACAACGGTTTGCGCGCCCAGCTCCCGGCACAGCTCGCGTTTCTCCGGAGTCCCCGCGGTGGCAAAGACGCGCGCGCCTGCATGCACACCCAGCTGCAGCGCGGCAGAGCCCGCGCCCCCGGCCGCCGCGTGCACCAGGAGTGTCTGCCCGCGGTGGATACGCGCGCGCTCGTAGAGCGCGAGATATGCAAGATGGAACGGCATGAACACCGCGGCCGCGCCCGGCTCGGCGAGGTCGTCCGGCATCTCGAAGGCCATCCCGGCCGGGGCGGTCGCATATTCCGCATAGCCGCCGTGAGCCCCGCTCGGGATCGCGACAACGCGCTTGCCGATCCAGGGTTCCGCGCCGGAGCCGGCCGCAACGACTCGCCCGAGCACCTCCATGCCCGGCGTGTACGGCACGGGCACCGGCACGGTCTTGTAGCGGCCGTAGATGCCGTCGAGATCATTGAAATTGAGCGTGACCGACGACACGCGGACGAGGAGCTCTCCCGCCGCCGCCTCAGGTGTTTCGACGTCGTCGAGCTGCAGCACCTCGCGCGGCGTGCCGTAACGCGTCACTCGCCATGCTTTCATGCCCATGGACGCTATCGGTGGCGGCGCGTTCGGCGTAGTTTCCGCGGATGATCAACGCCGAGCTCGCGCTGACCGCGCTCGCGGCCATGATGTCTCCGACGACGCTGACGTTCTCCGTGCTCGCACTGGTGCTCGGCGACCGACCGCGGCGCACCGGGCTCTACTTCTATGTCGGGGCCATGGGCGCGACCCTTGCGATCGGGGTGGTCGCCGCGTTCGTGCTGGGCAACAAGGCCGCGTCTCACAACACTTCGACACCGAAGACATGGGTCGCGGTGGTCGACATCATCGCCGGGGTACTGCTGCTGATCTGGGTCGCGCGGGTCGTGCGCCGACCACGCGATCCGCAGCGTGTGGAGGCAATGATCGCCCAGATGAGCAAAGTCGCGTCGTCGCCGGCGATCGCGATCATCGGTGCGGGCGCCACGCTCGCGAACCCGGGCGGGTTCATCCCGATCGCGCTCAAGGAGATCTCTCAGCTCGACCCGAGCGCGGGCCAGTACATCGTCGATTGGCTGTTCTTCTCGATCGTGTCCCTGCTCCCGCTGCTGGTCGCAATCGTCTTGCTCTTCGTCGCGCCGGCGTGGACGCTGCGCATCTTGCATGCAGCACGCGATTGGCTCACTCGCAACGCGCGCACGGTCGCGGCACTCATCGTCGTCCTGCTCTCGGCGGCGCTCCTGCGCAACGGCATCGCCGGTCTGTAGCTGCGTCTCGCGGTGGCGTCTACCGGCGGCGGCTTTTGAGCTTGGTGGTGTCGACACGGCCGCGTCCGAACGCGTCCACCCGCCCCCAGCGTCCCGGTATGTCGAGTAGCTCTATACGACCGACCGACGCGGGAAGGCTCGGGTCGATGATCAGGTTCTCGCCCGCCGGTTCGAGACCCAGCATCGTGCGCAGCAGTAAGAGGGGAGCGCCCGTCGACCACGCCTGCGGGCTGCACGCCGTCGGGTACTGCACCGGATACTTGGTCGTCGAGCGCAGGTAGCCGCCGAAAGCCTCCGGGAGTCTTCCCTCGAAGAACTCGGCCGCGTTCAGTATGCCCTCGGCGACGACGGCCGCCTCCTCTTTGAACCCGTAGTTCCGCAAACCCCAGGCGATGAACGAGTTGTCGAAGGGCCAGACCGTCCCGACGTGGTATCCGATCGGGTTGTAGCGCCCTTCACCTTCGGCCATCGTGCGAATGCCCCAGCCCGAGAACAGCCGGGGCCCCATGAGATGGCGCACGACCGACTTGGCCTTCGAGCGGTCGACGATCCCACTCCAGAGAAGATGACCGATGTTCGACGTCAGCGCGTCGACCTGACGCCCGTCGGCGTCGAGCGCCACCGCGTAGTACTCGTCGTCGGGTAGCCAGTAGTCGCGGTTGAAGCGCCGCTTGAGGTCGGCGGCCTCCTTTTCGAGCTTGTCCGCGAATTCGGGATCGTGCCAGACCGTGCGGGCGAGGCGCGCGCCGCGGACCTTCGCGTCGTACGCATAACCCTGGAGCTCGCAGGTCGCGCGGGGGAAGCCGGGCAGCGTGCCGTCGCGATACGAGATCGAGTCCCACGAGTCCTTCCAGCACTGGTTCTCGAGCCCGGTCTCCTCGTTGCGGCGCTTGTACGCGATATAGCCGTTGCCTTGCAGGTTTGCGTACTCGTCGATCCAGTTCAGCGCGGCGCGTGCCGGGTATTCGAGCTCGCGCACCAGCTTGTGGTCACCGGTCCAGCGCTCGTACTCGTCGAGCAGCACGACATAGAGCGGTGTCGCGTCGGCACAGCCGTAGTACGGCGAATGTGGGCGTTCCTCGAACGCGGTCATCTCGCCGAACCGCATCTCGTGGAGGATGCGGCCGGGATCTTCGTCGCGGAAGTCGTCGATGCGCGAGCCCTGGCGCTCGCCCAGCGTGAGCAGGGTCGTCGCTGCGAGCTCGGACATGAACGGCAAGGCCTGAAGGCTCGTGAAGATGCTGTCGCGCCCGAATATCGTCATGAACCAAGGCAGACCGGCCGCGGGCAGGTAGCGGTTCGGCATGGTGCGAGTCGAGAAACGGAGCGCGGCGAGGTCGACGAGGCTGCGTCGGTAGGTCTGCCTCAGCGCGTCGTCCGTCGACTCCAGTTGCGGCGCGTGATCGATCCACCTGTCGAGGCCTTTCGCGAGGCTCGGGTGACGCTTCTTGCTGTCGGATTCGTGGGTCGGGTCGTCGCGGCTCTCGTTGTATCCCGCGATCACCACGACGACGTCGAGGTCGGTCGTCCACCGGCCATGCGGTTCGATCTTGGCCGAGAAGGTGAGGCCGCGCTCGTCGACCTGCGCGGGTTCCGAAGCGGTGATGCGGGTCGCGCGGAAGAACGTGTCGCGCCGGTAGCCGAGCATGATCTGGTTGTCCTCGACGCGCGTCTCGTAGGTCCCCTTTTTCGCCAGAGCGTCCTTCACCTCGAACAGATCGGCAAAATCGCACCCGACGTCGATCCGCACGTCGAGATCGATCGCGGCGTCGTCGTGGTTCAGGATCGTGAGCTCTTCGTGGAAACCCTCGCCGACGGACCGCTCGCGAATGACGGAGAGCTTGGCGTCGACGTAGACCGTGCCTGTGCCGGGGACGAGGAAGAATCGCGTCTCGAAGTATTGGAGATCATCGGTCGAAAGAGGCGTCAGGCGCTGGCCGTTCACGGTCAGGACCCACCTCGACAGGCACCGGGTGTCGAACGAGAACAGGCCGGTCGGATCCGTCGACGAAGCTTCGATGTCGCCGCGACGGTCGCTGACCACGAACGTGTTCCCCTCCAGGATCTGTACGAGGTCGCCCGTCACGCGCTCACCTTTCTGTGTCGCCCGCACGCGGCGGGCCGGGGAACAGCTTCTGGAAGACCATGAGGAGCCCGAGGTCACCGTCGACCTCGACCAGCCCCCGGAGCATCGCGGCGACGACGTTGACCCGGCCCGATGCGATGCCGTCGAACAGCGCGCGTTCCGCGCGCGCCGAGGCGTCGGATTCGCGGTCGTTTTGGGAGACGGACACATCACCCTTCGCGAGGGTGACGTACCAACGCTCGACGTCGGAACCGTCGACGATGTCGAAGCGGATCGTGCCCGACACAGTTCCCAGTTGCGGAAGCCGTCCGCTCCGCCCGAGCTCGGTGAAGAATCGCGCCGCCGCACCGGTCGCAGCGGGCGCGGCAGTCTCGGTGGCAGGCATGTGGCCTCCTTGCAACGTGTCCGCGTTCGCGGAACAGTCGAGCAGGTCCCGGGTTCGATTTGCTCACCCCACCCGGGTGGTCTGTTCGGCGTGCCCAACTCCGGGCAGGATGTACCGATGCGAGATGACAGCATCGGCCGCGCGCCGATCGACCGGGCCACGCTGCGCGCGGTACAGGCACCGCTGAAGGACGCCTACGATGACGATCCCACGCGGGCGCTGGTCACCCTGCGCGCCGAAGGGACGCTCGGTGAAGGGGTGTCGTGTTCCGTTGCGACCGGGCGCGCACTCGCCGAGGCCGGACTGCATCCCGCGAGCGGCGGTGACGGCTCGCTGGCGTGTTCGGGGGACATGTTGTTGGAGGCGC
>DATJAA010000006.1:0-6056 GCA_035516815.1 Acidimicrobiia bacterium
TCGGTCGTGCACACCGGCGTGAAGTCCTTCGGGTGCGAAAAGAGAATGCCCCAGCTGTCGCCGAGGTAGTCGTAGAAATTGATGGTGCCTTCGGTGGTCTCAGCCGTGAAGTTCGGGGCTTCGTCGCCCAGGCGCAACGCCATGCGGTGCCTCTCTTCCCTTGTGTCTTGTTGCCGCGGGCAGGCTATGCCGCCCGACCGCAAAATACCAACGCGCAAGTCGGGATTTGCAACGCGCCGGCCGTCGGTATTGTTCCTCGTCCTGTGACCGCAGCACCTCGGGCCCGCGGCCGCCCGGCGAGGGGCTACCTGCGCGGACTCGCGATCGACGTCACACCGCTGCGCGAATCACGCGACTTCCGGTTGCTCTGGGGCGGCGAGCTCCTGTCGCAGATCGGCAGCCAGGTCACGTTGATCGCGCTGTTCGTCCAGGTCTACCGGCTCACGAGCTCGTCGCTGGCCGTGGGGTTCGTCGGGCTCGCCCAGCTCGTCGTGATGATGTTCGTCTCGATCGGGTTCGGCCCGCAGATCGACCGCCGCGATCGCAGGCACATCCTCATGTTCGCGCAGACGGGACTGATGGCGGCCTCTGCGCTGCTCTTGTGGGGCGCGCACCTCGGCGACCCACCGCTCGTGCTCGTGTACGGCGCGGCGGCGATGAGCGCGGGCTTCGTCTCGATCTCGATGCCGACCCGCGCCGCGATGACGCCTCGCCTTGTGGCGCACGATCTGCTGCCCCAGGCCGCGGCACTCAACCAGATGATGTGGAACGGCGCGGCGGTCGTCGGGCCCGCGATCGGCGGCATCGTCGTGGCGCGGGTCGGTTTGTCGTGGGCGTACGGGATCGACGTGCTGAGCTTCGTCGCCTCACTGACGGCCGCGTTCCTCGTGCGGTCGCAGCGGCCGGAACGGATGGAGGATTCCGAGGACGATCAAGGGCTCGCCGCCGTGTTCAACGGGCTGCGCTACCTGCGAGGCAAACGTGTCTTGCAATCGACTTTCACCATCGACATCGTCGCCATGGTGTTCGGGATGCCGCGGGTGCTCTTCACCGCGCTCGCGATCTCACAATTCCACGGCAATGCCGAGACCGTCGGCTGGTTGTTCGCGGCGCCGGCGCTGGGCGCGTTCCTCGGCGCGGCGACCTCGGGCTGGATCGGCCGGATCCACCGGCCGGGCTTCGCGATCATCGGCGCGGTCACCGTTTGGGGTTCGGCCATCGTGGCGTTCGGGCTGGTGGGAGACAACCTCGCGCTCGCGGTGCTGTTCCTCGCGATCGCGGGAGGCGCGGACGTGATCTCCGCGGTGTTCCGTAGCACCATGCAGCAACTCATCGTCCCGGATGGACTGCGCGGTCGGATCTCGGCGATCAACATCTTCGTCGTCGCCGGCGGACCGCGTCTGGGCGACTTCGAAGGCGGGCTGGTCGCGGCGGCGTTCACTCCGACTGTGTCCGTGGTGTCGGGCGGACTCTTGTGTCTTGCCGGGGTCGCGCTGATCGCGACGACAGTACCGCGGTTCGCACGTTGGCGCGCCGGCGATCCGCCCTGATTGACCGCACGGTTCAACCGCGATTGACTGCGACCCGTGGCGGGGTACTCGGGGACGCCCCTTCCCCAAAAGCTCGGCATCAAGCCGGGGGCACGTCTTGCACTCGTGCGCGCGCCCGAGGGGTTCGAACGCGAACTGAATCCGTTACCCAAGGGCGTGCGCCTGCGCACGCAAGCGCGCGGCGCGCAAGACGTCGTGGTCTTCTTCGCGACGCGACGCGCCGAGCTCGATCGGCGCTTCGACGGTTTGTCGCGCGCGATCGCGCCCGCGGGTGGATTGTGGATCGCGTGGCCGAAGCGCACCGCGTGCGTCGCGACCGATCTGCGCGAAGGCATCGTTCGTGAGCTCGGGCTCGCGCACGGCCTCGTCGACAACAAGGTGTGCGCGGTCGACGACACGTGGTCGGGGTTGCGTTTCGTGTACCGGCTCAACGATCGACCGGCGCGCAACGGCAAGGCGCGCTGAGCTGCTCAGCCGGCGCGTCGGAGTGGGAGCGCGGCTTCGTACTCGCCGCCGGACCAGCGGACCGCGGCATCGGGAACCAGTTTGCGCACGAGGCCCAGCGCGGCGCGGTTGTCGGGGAGCATCGTGGCGACGAAAGTGTCGTAACCTCGGTCGAGGGCCAGATCGGCGAGCCGCCGGGCCAGGCGCCGGCCGAGGCCCCGGTGCTGCCAGGCGTCCTCGACCGTGAGCGCGATCTCGGCCTGGTGGCTGCCTTCGCGGCCGTCGTAGCGGGCCACGGCGATGATCTCGTCGCCGTCGAGAGCGACGAGGGCGTCCCGGCGACCGTGGTCGACGTCGGCGAGCCGCAGCAGGGCCGAGCGCGGCGGCCGCGCGACCGGGGAGAAGAAGCGGAAGTGGACGCTGGCCGGTGACAGGCGATCGAAGAGGCGGACGAGTCGTTCGACGTCGGAGATCGCGATCGGTCGGATGGCCAACTCCTTGTCGTCGACGCGCATGATCCCGACATCGTTGTCGTCGCGCATCATTGCTTGCCCTTGAGAACGAGACACGTCGACTTCGCATGCGCGTAGAGCGTGCCCGCGTCGTCGTAGACCCTGGCTTCGGTCGTGACGACGCGGCTGCCGCCGTGCACGACGCGTCCCTCGGCATGCACGCGTCCGGTCGCGGTGGTGATCGCGCGTACGAAGTTGGTGCTGAGCTCCAGAGTGGTGAAGCCCGCGTCGGCGGGCAGCGTCGAGGAGACCGCGCAACCCATCGCGGTGTCGACCAACGTCGCGACGACACCGCCGTGCATCGTGCCCATCGGATTCTCGTGCATTTCCTCGGCGACGACCGAGAACACCGTGCGCCCGCGTTCGAGCTCTTCGAGCGAAAGACCGAGTATCGCGACTGCCGGTGGTGGTGAGGCCTCGCCTCGGCGCATCGCGTCGAGCCGCTCGAATCCATCGAGGCCTCGCAACCGGTCACGCGTGCCGACCGGATCCGACCAAGTGAGCGTTCGGGACCGAACGTGTCCCGCGGCCGCGTATTCGGACCTCGTTGCCGCGGACATCAGGCCTTCTCGGCGCGGAGCTGCTCGACATGGCCGACGAGATGCTCGACGACTCGATCCATGTGCGCGGGGTCGTCGTAGAGCCGCGCGAGCATCAGCGCCCCCTCGAGTGACGCGGTGATCGTCGACGCGAGCGCGTACGGGTCGACACCGGCTGACAGCGTTCCGTCCGCCTTCCCGTCCTTCACGATGCGGCCGACGAGGCGGTGCCAGAGGGTCATCGACTCCCTTGCGCGATCGCGTAGATCGGAGTGAGTGTCGTCGGCCTCGATGGCCGTGTTCATGATCGGGCAGCCACCTTCGATCGCGGGGCGGCGGGCGTTTCCGGCGAAGGCGCGAATCATGCGCGTCAGACGGTCGACGGCGTCTGTCGCGCCGTCCTGAGAGCGGGCGAGGCTCTCCGTCACGCGGCTCATCGCGTAGTCGTACGCCTCGAGCGCCAACTGTTCCTTCGAGCCGAAATGGTTGTAGATCCCGCCCTTTTCGAGCCCGGTCGCGTCGACGAGGTCGCGCAGGGAGGCGCCGACGTAGCCCTGGCGGTTGAACACCGGCGCGGCCATCTCGACGATCCGGCGGCGGGTGCGCTCACCCTTGGTGGTGCTGCCGTCGACCATTTGCGCTCCCTGGAAGAAAACCGACCGGTTGGTTTTATTTTCACCTCGGATCGTTCTCCTGTCAAGCGGCCGGTACTCCGACCTCGGGCCGGCCAGGCCGGCGTGGCCGGCGACCTTCACCGGCCCTGAGTCCCTTCGCCGGCACCCGAGTACCTTCGCCGGCACATGTGCGGTCGATACGTGTCGGTCTCTTCGCCCACGATCCTGGCCGAGCGATTCCACGTCGAAGAGGTACGGGCGAAGCCGGCTGATCCGAACTACAACGTGACCCCACGCGCCGAGGTGCCGGTGGTCGCCGACAGCCGGGGCCGGCGGGTGCTCGACGTCGTCCGCTGGGGCCTCGTCCCCTCGTGGGCGAAGGACCAGTCCATCGGCGATCGCATGATCAATGCACGCGCCGAACGGATCCAGACCAGCAACGCGTTCAAACGCGCGTTCGAGCGACGGCGTTGCATCGTTCCCGCCGACGGGTTCTACGAGTGGCAGCCGATCGAGGGCCGAAAGCAGAAGCAGCCGTGGTTCATCCGCCGTCGCGACTGCGAGCCGCTCGCCTTCGCCGGGCTGTGGGAAATCTGGCACGACCGTTCGCTCGGCGACGACGCGCCTCGAATTCGTTCCTGCACGATCATCACGACCGAGCCCAACGAGGTCATGCGTCCGATCCACGACCGTATGCCGGTGATCCTGCCGGAATCCGCGTGGGATACGTGGCTCGATGCGGAGAACCGCAACGTCGAGTCGCTCGCGCGCCTACTCGTCCCACTGCCTTCCGAGGAGCTCGAGCTCTGGCCGGTGACAACGCTCGTGAACAAGCCGGCCGAGAATGGCCCGGAGCTTCTCGAACGCGCGCCGGTAGATTCGCAGTGATGCGGTTCCTCACGACCCTCGCGGGCCCCGATCGTGGCGCACGCCACTGATGAACCACGGCGAGTACGTCGACGCCATCCGGCGTGACGGCGCCGACCTCGCGGTCGCGGCCGAACAGGCCGGAGTCGGAACGGTGGTCCCGTCGTGCCCGCTGTGGACGATCGCCGATCTGCTGGGACATCTCGGGCGGATCCATCGCTGGGTCGCGAGCCTCCTCGCCGAGCGGGCCGCCGAGCGTGGCGCGCACTGGTCCGAGTCCGAACCGCCGCCCGTGGGCGAGCGCATCGAGTGGTTCGCGGCCGGCGTACCGATGCTCGCCGACGCGCTCACCGACGCCGGTCCCGACGTCGAGATGTGGACTTGGACATCCGACCGGAGCAGCGGCTTCTGGGCCCGCCGCCAGGCGAACGAGACGGCGGTCCACCGTTACGACGCGCAGCTCGCGGCGCGGGCACCGCAACCGGTCGCGCACGATCTGTCCGTCGACGGCATCGACGAGCTCTTCGAGTTGGTTCCGTTCTGGCCGCGGGCCGACCGCGTTCGCGGCGACGGCGAGACGCTCCACTTCCATTGCACCGACGGCACAGGTGAATGGCTCGCACGGTTGGAACGCGACGGGCTCACGGTAACGCGCGAACACGCGAAGGGCGACGTCGCGGCGCGTGGTACCGCCTCCGACCTCTTGCTGTTCCTCTACGGGCGGATCCCGGCCGACCGGCTCGAGGTCTTCGGCGACGCGTCGCTCCTCGCCCGCTGGCGCGAGCTCGTCAGCTGGTGACTACGGCGCGACGGCGGCGCGCAGCACGGCGATGACGTGCTCCCGCCGCTCGGCGAGTGCTTCGGGCGACTGCGGGTCGACGTCGAGCAGACCACTCATCAGTTGCCCGTCGGAAAGGTACGACAGGACCGCGCCGTAGCCCGTGAGCAAGAGTTGCCGCGCGTCGTAGCGGCGGAGCCGGCCGGCGTCCATCTCCCGCTCGAGGAAGCCGGCGCCGCGATCGAACAGCGGTCGGAGCAAGACACTGAGCTCGTCGCGCAGTATCGGTCCGCCTTCGAGCGCTTCCCAGCGGACCAACCGCACGAACTCGGGATGGTCTTCGAAGAAGGTGAACGCGGCGCGCAGCACCCGCTCCACCTGCTGCCAGCCCTCCCGCGTTCCGACGATCGCCTGCTCGACGAGGCTCGTCCAGTCCGCGAAGGACGCGAACAGAACGGCACGGTAGAGCGCTTCCTTCGACGGGAAGTGATGCAGCAGGCTCGGCCGGCGGATGCCGACCTCGTCGGCGATGTCGGTGAGGCTCGTGCCCGCGTAGCCGTGCTCGGCGAAGCGCGCCCGCGCCACGACGAGGATCTGCTCGCGGGTGCTCGGGCCCCCGGGTGCCAGCGCGGCCATGGATGGGCCAGGCTACGCGCTCGGCCGCCGACTTCCGCGCGAAATCCCTGGTCGCGGACTGCTACCTACGGGTCGGTAGGCAGTACAGTCGACCCGCGATGCACCTGCTCACGAGC
>DATJAA010000007.1:0-28441 GCA_035516815.1 Acidimicrobiia bacterium
GTGGTGTTCGCGGTCTGCGCGGTCGCCTATCCGCTGAAGACGGTCATCGGCGTGCGTAGCATGACCGAAGACCGCGGCTTCCTCGCGATCGTGCACCAGGCTTGCGACGACATGGGCGACCACCCGGCCGTCGTCGTGCTCGTGAACGCCCAGGCCGATGCGCTCGGGCGCGACATTCCCCAGACGCTGCGAGGGTGGTGCGGGGCGGACGTCGGCGTGATGAACACGTCCGTGGGCGCCACAGCGCTGCACGACCTCGCCGCGCAGTGGGGCGCCGAGGGCCGCCCGCTGTACGTCGTCGCGACCAACGCCGACGTGGTGAACGACGTGTTACCGGGCATCCCGGTCGAGCCGACCGCCCGCGCCGTCAACCCGTATTTCCTGCAGCAGACGCTGACCCGCCGGCCGAGTGCGTACGCTCCCCAGGCGTTCCAGATGGTGGTTGCGCGCGTCCCCACGAGCTAGACCCGAACCATCTCGGACGACTCGGACGATCGGGCACTATTGGGAAATGACGAGTTGATCGCGCCGGACGCGGGGGAGCAGGTGATGGTCGCGACCGCGCCGCCCCCCGTCCCCGAAGCGCGCGATGTAGAGGTCTCGCGCCGGGAGCTCCCCACCTGGTTCGTGATCGGCTTCGTGACGATCCTCGTTTGGTGCGCGACGGCCGGCGCGCTCGGCGTCGTCTTGCTGACGCTCGGCTGGTACCACGCCGCGGTCGTTGGGGGTCTTGCCGCCGTTGCCGCACTGTGTGCGGCGGTGATGACGGGGCGCCGACTCGGGCCGCGCGCGCCAGTCGACCATCGCGCCGCGATTGCCGCGGTTGCGCTGGCACTTGCGTTCTTCGCGCTCGCGGGCATGTTCCATTCCGAACACCTCCTCAGCGACCGTGACCCCGCCGCGTACATCACCGTGGGGCGCGCGATCGCTCGCGACCACGAGCTCCGGCCGGTGCTGCGCACCGGCGTGTTCGCGACTGACGAGTTCGGAGTTCCCGGCGAGCGCTACAACCCGGGGTTCTTCCCGATGCTGCCGGTACTCCTCGCCCAAGGTTGGTCGGTCGGCGGCGACACCGGACTGCTGCTCGTCGCACCGTTCCTCGGTTCGATCGGACTGCTCGCGTGCTTCGCGCTCGCGGCGCGCGTGCTCGGCCCCCGCGCCGCGTTGCTCGCACCGTTGTTGCTCGTCGTCGCGCCATTGCAGCTGTGGTTCGCGCGCGATGCCTACTCTGAGCTCGTCGTGCAGGTTGTCGTACTCGGCGGCCTGTGGCTGTTCCTCGAAGCTCACGCCCGCGGCGATTGGCGGGTCGCGCTGCTGAGCGGTGCGATCGTGGCGACGTCGGCGCTCGCGCGGGTCGACTCGCTCGCGATCCTCGTCGGCGTACTCCTCCTCATCGGTCTGGCGTGGCTCCGCGCGCGGGAGTCGCGCGCCGGCCGGCGGGTCGCGCGAGCGTTCGCGCTCACCACCGTCGTGGGTACCGCGATCGCGCTCGCGATCACACAGCACACCGCGGACACATACCTCGGCGACCTCGACAACCGGTACCGGCAGCTGCTGATCGCGCTCGGCCTGACCGCAGCGGCGGTCGTCGGTGTCATCGTCGTCCAGCGACTCCGCCCGGGGCTCGGCCGGTGGCTCTCCCGGCAGCGCGTTCTGTTCGTGGCCGGCGCAGTGACGAGTGTCGCGCTGGTCGCGTGGGCGTACCTGCTGCGGCCCGATCCGATCAGCGATCTTCCCGCCGCCGCGCCGGGCCCGCCGACGCTCGCCTACCGTCGCGCGACACAGAACTGGCACTTCAGCCGTTCGCTTCACTGGTTCACGGCGTATTTCGGCGTCGTCGCGTTGGCGGTCGCGGTGGCGGGCATGCTCTTGCTCGCGTACCGCGCGTGGCGCGGCGACACCGCGGCCGGCGCCGTAGTGCTGGTGGTCGTGCCCGTCGCGGTGTTGTACGTCGCGCAACCGAGCATCGCGCCCGACCAGCCCTGGGCGATGCGGCGGTACCTCCCCGTCGTATTACCGGGAATCGCGATCGCCGTCGCCGTCGCGCTGAGCGCCGTGTGGACGGCCGCTCGACGGCTCGCCGTGCCGCCGATACGGCGCATCGCCACCGCCGCGGTCGCGCTGTTGGCGGTGCTGAGCATCGCGCCCGCCGCGTACGCGGCAGGCCCGTTCCTGCAGGCCCGGATGCAGCACGGTGCCGAGGCCGCGGTGCACGGTATCTGTGCGACCGCCGGCGACGACAGCGCGGTGCTCGTGTTCGGCTACCGATATCTCGACATCGAGCTCCCGTCTGCCATCCGCGAGTTCTGCGGGGTTCCCACGGCCAAGTCGACCACCGTCGACCTGCAGGAGGTCTCCCGCGAGTGGCAGCAGGCTGGCCGCCGGCTCATCGTCGCCACGGCCGTCCCGGACGCGGTGATTCGCAAGGTGCCGGGGGCAGCGATCGTCGGGCACTACGTCGTCTCCGACGACGACGATCCCCAACGGGTGTTCGATCGGGCGCCGCGGCATTTCAGGCCGATCCCTACCGAGATCTGGCTGTTGCAGATCCCCGCGGCGCCGAGCTGACCGGCTCCGCGGCGCGGAGCCGATCCCGCCCGCGGCCGGCACGGGGCGCGAGTTGCCCCTCGTGCTCCCCGTGACCTAAGAGCAAGCGCTGTGACGATCGTGACCGCACTCCTGGTGATCGGCATCGCGTGCGCGGTCGCCGCCTGGTTCGTGGTCCGGGAAGCAGGCCGCATGGCGGCCGAGCCGCCTCCCCCGGTCTTCGATCCCGAGGAGGCCTACGAATGGGTCGTGGCGCACGTACCCGACGACGTCGCGGCCTCGCTCACTCCCGACGACGTTCGGCGGATACTCGGCTTCCAGCTCGAGTACTTCCAGCGCCGGGGAGTGACGGGCAACGGCTCGTCGTCGCAGCCGCCGGGCGACGTCGTCGTCGGCGGAGCCGAGACGGTCGATTACATCCTGGAGCGGGCGCGCGCGACCGGGGAGGAGTACCTGCCCGAACAGGTCCACGCGGTCATCGACACCCAACTCGCGTACCTGCGGGAGATCGGCGCGATCGGCCCGCCGGCCGGTCCGGCGCCGGGCGAGGACCCCGGCGCGCCCTGAGGTTCCCGGGGAAGGTTTCGAAGTGTGAAACGTCGCGCAAACGCATCGCGCTGCCGGACGAGATCTGGTACAACGGTGCTACCGGAGAAAGGAGGTGGTCCAGCAGATGCATGATAAATCTGGGACTTCGGAGGTGCACGGCCGTTAGGCCGTCGTTCTCGACTGGACCACCTGGCGGAATCCAAACCGCTGCACCGCCGTCGAGGCTGCCGGAGATGGTCCCACCGGCGTGTAGGCAACGACGGGTCCGACTCAGTCGAACGAACGGGGGGTGCTTCGGCGCCCCCCGTTCACTCATGTCCGGTTCGGTCATGTCCGGTTCGGTCATGTCCCGGTTCGGTCAGGTCCGTGTCCGGTCCTGTCCGGGACGGCGGCGATATATTCCGCGGCCATGGCCCGACCGGTTGCCTTCGAGCACTATCGCTACCTCGGCGACAAGCGCACGCAGATCGTGTACGACCTTGATCTCTACGGGGCCGATCCCACCGTGACGGCCGAGGTCGACGGCGTCCTCGCGTCGGAGCGGTTCATCGCGATATCGCCCCAGACGATCGCTGAAGCGCGCAACCGCGGGTACCGGCCGCATCGCTCGATCCGCCTCGCGGACGAGGCCGCCGGCGCATAGCCGCCGAACCTCCCGGCCGAAGAGTTACGGGTCGGGCGGGATCCAACACTCCGGCGGTAGCGCCTCGCGTATCCCTTTGTGCTTCGCCTCGAACGCGATGTCGGACAGCACTGGTTCGGAGGGAAGCGTCGCCGGATCGGCGGGCAGACCTTCGTAGGCGACCCAAGACGTGCACCCGCCGTAATCGTCTTTCCAGTCCACCGTGACGGGCTCGGCCAGGCGGTGGACGCGCAGCACGAGCACCCAGAGCGGGTCGTGTCGCTTCCACTTGAAGCGTGACTCGAGATAGTCGCGGGCCCAGACCAGCTTGGAATCGAGCGCGTCCACCTGATCGGGCTCGGTGATCGTCGCGACGTCGACGATGTCCGCCCAACCGCGGAGCCGCACGGGTTCGCCGACCCGCGCCGCGTCGGCGAGGCCGACCCAGTGTGCGTAGGCAGCTTTGAGGAGCGACGCCTGCTGGTGCTCGGCGGTCGGCGACAGCCAGCACCGCCGGGCCGGGAGCCCGAAATGGCGACCGTCCTCGCGCAGGCCGCCTTTGCGGACGTCGACGATCTGCTCGCCTTCGAGCAGCGCGTGGACGATCGCGGCCCACTCCTTGAGCGCCGGTGCAGCCGGGTTCGAGCTCGTTGCCGTCACGCGCGTCAGGATAACCACCACATGGACGAGCTCGTTTCGGAGGGGTTGCGGCTCGGGGCGCATTTCGCGCGCCCGGCCGGGATGACGCGAGTGCCGGGCCTGCTCGTCCTCCCGGGCTTTCCGAGAGGCGCGGGTGGGGCGGCGTCACTGGGCAACACGGACCAGATCCTGTGCGATCGCATCGCGCGCGAGTCGGGATGGGCGGGGCTCACGTTCACGTTCCGCGGGACCGGACCGTCGGAGGGCGACTTCTCGATCGAGGGTTGGCTCGCCGATGTGCGGTCGGCGGTCGACGTGTTGCACGCGCGCACCGACATCACCGGCGTGTGGATCGCGGGCTTCCGTCTCGGCGGCACGCTCGCGATCGTGGTCGCGGCGGACGACGACCGTGTGCGCGGTATCGCGACGTTCGCGGCTCCGGCGTCGTTGCGCACGTGGGTCCGGGAGCCCGACTGGTTCCTCGAATACGCGCGGCGCACCGGAGTGTTGCGAGACGGTGATTTCCCGCCCGACCCCGACGCGTGGATACGCGCGATCGCGAACCTCGATCCCGTGGCCGCGGCCGCACGGATCGCGCCTCGCCCGTGGCTGCTCGTGCACGGGAGCGCCGACGACGTCGTCCCGGTCGCGGACGCACGGCGCCTCGCGGATGCCGGCGGTCCGGACGTCGAGCAGCGGATCGTCGCGAACGGCGCGCACCGACTGCGCCACGATCCGCGCGCGATCGCAGCTCTCCTCGGCTGGCTCGATCGTCAGGAGCTCTGACGGCGCGCGTCTTCGAGCACGGCGTCGAGGGTCGCGTCGAGTGAGAACCGCGGCGACCACGACGTGGCGCCGACGAGCTTGGCGGGATCGCCGACGAGACGCGGCACCTCGACGGGCCGGACCAACGCCTCGTCGACCTCGACGCCGACGCGACCCCCCGCGCGCGCCACGAGCCGGTCGGCGATGTCGCCGATCGAGGTGCCCACACCGCTACACACGTTGTACACCTCGCCCGGCTCACCGAGCTCCATGAGCAGACGGTACGCGCGCACGATGTCGCGTACATCCGAGAAGTCACGGATCGCGCCGCGCGCGCCGATCGTGATCGTCGGCGCGAGCTCGCGTTCCGCGGCGACGATTCGGCGGGCGAGCGCGGGGACGACGAAACGATCCGACTGTCCGGGTCCGGTGTGCGAGAATGCGCGCACGCGCACCGTTTCGAGACCCGACCCGAGCCAGGCCTGGAGCGCGAGGTAGGAGGCGGCGACCTTGCTCGCGCCGTAGGGGGTCAGCGGCTGCAACGGCGCGCCCTCTTCGAGCCGGGCACCGCGGCCGACGACCTTGCCGTACTCCTCGGCGCTACCGACGACGAGGACGCGGCGCGCGCCGCATTC
Organism: Acidimicrobiia bacterium; assembly: GCA_035516815.1. Classification (GTDB taxonomy): domain Bacteria; phylum Actinomycetota; class Acidimicrobiia; order IMCC26256; family PALSA-610; genus PALSA-610. The sequence continues at coordinate 5,758 of DATJAA010000007.1, forward strand.
GCGCGCCGCGTCGAGGACGTTCGCGGTGCCTTCGACGTTGACGCGCAGGCACGCGTTCGGCTCCCGCCAGGACGCGGCGACGTCGGACCACGCCGCGAGGTGGTAGACGGCTTCGGGGCGGTGGGCATCGAGGACGTCGTGCACCGCCGTGCGGTCGGTGATGTCGAAGACGGCGCCGCCGGCTTCGGGCAGGACGACGTCATCGCCCATCTCGCGCAGGTGGGCGACGAGGTGTGGTCCGACGAATCCGCTCCCGCCGGTGACGAGCGCCTTCACGAAGGTGCGGCCGTCGCGACCATCCGGCGGTACACGTCGAGGTGCGCGTCGACGGATCGGTCCCACGTGAACCCGGCGGCCCGCGCTGGACCGGCGGCGCGCAGCTTCGCCGCGAGGGCAGGGTTCCCGAGCACCCCTTCGAGGGCTTGCGCAATCGCGACCGGGTCGGCCGGGGGAACGAGCAGCGCGGCGTCGCCGACGACCTCCTCGATCGAGGAACCCGACGTCGTGACGAGGGGCGCTCCGCTCGCGAGCGCTTCGAGCGCCGGCATACCGAAACCCTCGGCCAACGACGGATACGCAACGACTTCCGCCCGGCGGAAGAACGCCGCGAGCGCCGCGTCGTCGAGGTAGCCGGGACGAAGCACGCGGGTCGCGACGCCGCTCGCGGTGATTGCGGCGCGCGCCTCCTCGACGCCCCAGCCGTCGCCGCCGGCCAGCACGAGGCGGAGATCGGGGTGTGCGGACGCGATGTAAGAGAACGCCCGCACGAGCGACGGGACGTCCTTGCGCGGCTCGATCGTGCTCGCGAACGCGACGTACGGAGGCACGATGCCGTGTCGCGCGAGCGCGGCGTGGTCGGCGGCGGCGTCGCCGGCGGGCGAGAATCGCGCGTGGTCGACGCCGTGGTAGATGACGACGATCTCGCCCGGCGGCGAGAATCGCGCGCGCAACCCTCGCTCGGCGTCGTGGCTACCCGTGACGATGACATCGGCGCGACGCGCGGCCGCGGCGATCATCCGGCGGAAGTACATCACCTTCGAGCGCTCGTGCCACTCGGGGTGGTCGAAGAAGGTGAGGTCGTGCATCGCCACGGCGGTCGTGACGTTCGTCCGCAGAGGCATGGTGTAGTGCGGCGCGTGCCAGACGTCGGGACGCAGCCGGCGGCCGACTCCGGGTCCGGCAACCTGCTCCCACACGAGCCGCGATGCCCGATCGTTCGGGACGAGGGGATGGAGCGCGGCGGTGGGGGCAAGATCGTGCCATCGATCGGTGTCGGACCGGCGCGTGAGGAGTTGTAAGTCGACGTCCGGTCGCGCCGACAGCCCGCGCGCGAGTGCGATCGTGTATACGCCCGCCCCGACCGGACGGGTCGGGACGGCGGAGACATCGAGCAGGACGCGCACGCCGGGAGTCTACGAAGACCCGCGCGCGACGGCCCGGGCGTAGGCTTCGACGTGTTGTTCGGCTGATCGCGTCCAGTTGAACCGGGCGGCGCGAGCCGCGCCCGCGCGCCCGAGACGCGCCTTGAGCGTTGCATCGTCGAGCACCCGCCCGATCTGCTCGGCGCAGCCGTCGACGTCTCCGGGCGCGAACAATGCACCCGCATCGCCGATGGCCTCCTCCAGGGCCGAGCCCGTCGTGGCGATCGTAGGAACGCCGCGCGCCATCGCCTCGACGACCGGCAACCCGAAACCTTCGTACCGCGACGCGAGGCAGAACGCGGCCGCGCGACGGTACAGAGCGTCGAGCACTGACCACGGCTGCGCCCCGATCACTCGCACGAACGGCCGGTCGAGCCCGCGGACCTCGCCCCAGCCGCGCGGACCTGTCACCACGAGAGTCAGATCGGGATGCGCGCGCCGCAGCCGGTCCACCGCGTGCACGAGCGTGGGGATGTCCTTGCGCGGTTCGACGGTTCCGACCGTCAGCACGTAGGGCTCGCGCACGTCGAGGCGTGCGACCGCGGCATCGACCTCGTCGGGATCGCGCGGCGCGGGCTGATCGATGCCGAACGGGATGACCGCCAGGCGGTCGAGCTCGAAGCCTTCTCGTAGGAGCTCTCGCGCGGTGAAGTTGGACGGGACGATCACGAGCGAGGCGTGTCGTCGTGCGAGCGTGAGCCCGCGGGAGTGGAAGGCGACGCCGCGACGTGTTGTCGTCTCCGGCAACCGGAGGAACGCGACATCGTGCACGGTGACCACCAACGGGATACGCGCCGGCGGAATGGCCAGGCTCGGCGCGTGGACCGCGTCGGCGGTGATGTGCAGCGCCGGCCGGCGCAGGCGGTGCCAGGCCTCGTAGCGCAGGCTCCCACGGGGGAACCCGAGGTCGATCCACGGCACCCGGTGGGCCACGCCCCGCGGGCGCGGTCCGGCCCCGAACGCGACCGGCTCGACCCCGAGCGCCGGGAGCTGCCGCAGCAGCGCGATCTCATAGCGACCGATCCCACCCGGCACGGGCTGGAGCAGCTGCCCGGCGTGCACCGCGACTCTCACGACGGCTGTCCCGCGAGTCGCCGGTAGCAGGATGCGAGGGAACGCGCCGTGTGATCCCAAGAGAACGCGTGCACGCGATCACGGCCGCGGGCCACGAGCTCGGCCCGCATCGATTCGTCGCCGATCAAGCGGTCGATCTCGTGCGCGAGCGCATCCTCATTGGTCGGCTCCACGAGGACCGCCGCGTCGCCCGCCACCTCTGGTATCGACCCCGCGCGCGCCGCGACGACCGGCACGCCGGCCGTCATCGCCTCGAGGACCGGAAAGCCGAAGCCCTCGTATATCGACGGGTACGCGAGCAGCGTCGCCTGCTCGAGAAGTGCGCGCCGGCCGGCGTCGGTGACGGCGCCCGCGAGGAGCACGCGTTCGCCGACGCCAACGGGAAGCCTCGCGATCGCTGCGTCGACCTCGCGCCGCGCCGGGCCGTCGTTCCCGGCGATCACGAGCCGCAGGTCGGGGTGATGGGTCGCGAGCGCGCCGAACGCGCCGACGAGATGTGCGAAGTTCTTGCGCGGCTCGAGCGTCCCGATCGCGAGGACGAACGGCGCACCCGCCAGCGCCGTGGCAATGTTCGGCGGCATGATCGCGGCGTCACCCAGCGCGGGAATCCCCAGCGGGATGACTTCGAGGCGGCCGGCGGCCCGCAAACCCGCGCCGTAGATCTCCTCGATCTCGCCCGCGACGAATTCCGACCCGGTGTGCAGTGTCGCACCGCGCGCGACCGCGCGCCGGATGATCGCGTCGAACGCTCGAACCTCGGCGGTGCACAGCTCCGGATAGCGGACGAACGAGCAGTCGTAGACACTCACGAGCGTCGGAAGGCGGCTCGGGGGGGCCAGATAGTTCGTCGCGTGCAGTACCCCGGCCGGACTCAGCCACCGATCGATCCTCGGCGTTTCCGCGCGCACCCACGATCGAAGTAGCACGCGCGCGGGTATCGGCACGAATCGAGTTGTCGCGGGAACGGAGTCGCGCTGCAAGCGTGCGCGCGCGCTCAACGTGTACGGAACGAGGTCGGGTCCGGCCTCCAGCGCGCGCAGCGCGGTGACGATCTCCGCGACGGCCGCGCCGATGCCCGAACGCGGACCGAGCAACGGCGTCACGTCTATCGCAACGGTCGGACGCGCTGTCGAGAGCACCGAAGGTTGCTAGCACACACGGCCGGTTACGCTGTACCTTCGAAAGCGGGCTGAGTTGCCGATAACCCTGGTGACAGCTGGGGGAAGGTCAGTGCAGCAGGACGACAGCCACGGTGGCATTTCCAATCGATTGACGCGCCGCGCCGCCTTGCAGCTCGGCGCGGGTGCGGGGGCCGCCGCGGCCGCCGCTCCTTACCTCGCGCGATTTTCCGGCGGGCCGCGCGCGTTCGAGCTCGGCGAGGCGCGTCCGGCACTCGCCCAGATACCGAGCTGGCCGGTGCCGCCGATCTTCACCCGGGCCCAGTGGGGCGCGAACGAGGCGCTGCGCAAGCCGGGACAGGTGTACGACGCGACGGTCGCCAAGCTGATCGTGCACCACACGGGCACGCCCAACGACGTGACCAACTACGCCGGCCTGTGCCGCAGCATTCTCGCCAACGAGACGTCAGGCGAGTACATCGACATCGCGTACAACTGGTTGATCGACCCCAACGGGAGCATCTACGAAGGCCGTTGGGCGCGCAACTATCCCGCCGGCGCCGCGCACACCGGCGAGAGCCTCGGCGCCAACGTTCGCGGTGCGCACGCGATCTACAACAACGCGCACACGATCGGCGTCGCGCTGATGGGAACCTACGACACGATCAATCCACCTCCTGCAATGGTCGACGCGCTCGTCACGCTGCTCACGTGGAAGTGCGCGCGTTGGGGCATCGATCCGCTCGGCCGCGGTTCGTTCCTTGCGACCAACGGGGTCGTCGAGAACATCTTCAACATCTGCGGCCACCGCGACACCTCGGCGACCGACTGTCCCGGTCAGCGCGTCGAGCCGATGTTGCCCGACATCCGCGTCAAGGTGGCGGGCCGGCTCAGCGGAGCCGGGTACTGGATCGCGACGAGCGTCGGCCAGGTGCTTGCGTTCGGGGGCTCACCGTTGACCAGCGCGGCGGGATTCCACGTCGGCACGCCGGTCTCGGGCATCGCCGGTCACCCGAGCGGTCTGGGATATTGGCTCTTCGCGTCCGACGGCAGCGTCTACTCGTTCGGGCGGGCCGCGTACCACGGATCGATGCGCGCCTCGCGGCTGTCCGCGCCGATCGTCGGCATGGCGCCAACTCCGTCCGGCAACGGCTATTGGCTCGTCGGGCGCGACGGCGGCATATTCAGTTTCGGCGACGCCCGCTTCTTCGGCTCGACCGGCGCGATGCGCCTGAACGCGCCGGTGCTCGGAATGACACCGACCCACTCGGGCCGCGGGTACTGGCTCTACGCGAGCGATGGTGGCATCTTCACGTTCGGTGACGCCGTGTTCCACGGCTCGACGGGCGGCATCCGCCTCAACCAGCCGATCGTCGCGATGGCCGCGCGCCCGACCGGCGACGGCTACTGGATGGTTGCCCGCGACGGAGGCGTGTTCTCGTTCGGAAAGGCACCGTTCAAGGGTTCGGCCGCCTCGGCGCGCGCGACCGCGGCCTGTGTCGCCATGCTTCCGACGACGACGGGTCTCGGCTATCTCATCCTGCGCGCGGACGGCCGGCTGTCGCCGTTCGGTGACGCACCGGATCTCGGCGACGCGGGCGGCGAGGTGTTCGGGCGCGCGATCGGCATTGCCGGCAAGCTCAAGCCGTTCAGCTGACCCGCGCGCGCCGGAATCAGGCGCGCCGGAGGAGCTTGTGCAGGCGCGAGGGCGGGCGGGTCGGAGTGGCGCGCTTGCGCGCCACGTACCAATAGTCCTGCCAACCGGCGGCCTTGTCGGTATCGCGCACGGTCACGATGTCGGTGCCGCCGTTGCGCAGCAGCGTCTCGACCTCCTGACGCGCAATGCCGTGGATCTCCATCACCGGAAGGATCTCCGGCTCGCCCGCATCCTGGTCGGTCCGGCGTGGAGTCACTTCCACGGCGATCGTGGCCGTGGGTGAACCCCGGTCGCCGAACCACGCGACGCCTTCGAGCACCAGATCGAGCTCGAGCAGGTACGAGCCGGGGCGCGACGGCGCCTGCATCTCGAGCGTGAGGTCGATGGCATCACCCGGGCGCAACGTCTCGCCCACGAGCGCGCGGCCATCGTCGAGCTGCAGCATCGTGCCGTCTGCGCCGCGCCAATGATTCCCGAGACTCACGAACCGTTCCGCGGGCCACGGGCTCGCGCTCGAGTTCCGCACTCCGACCATAATCGGGAGGATGGCGCCGGATTCCATGTCGAGTGGGGCTTCCGCGAGCGATATCTCGGCACGGAACGCGTCGTCGGGCATCGACGGCGGTCGCGATTGGGGATCGTCCGGTGCGAGCGGGTGGCTCGGGAGCTGGAAAACGGCGACGCCCCCAGGCGCGAGCAGCCGGGTGAATTCCCGCACATAATTCGCGCTGTATTCGGGCGCGATGTGTTGGAGGACGATGTCGGAGTAGATCAGGTCGAATGACCCGTCGGCGAAGAGCGTCAGGTCGTCGCGCTCGTTGACGTGATATGTGCACCGCTCGCCGAATCGGTTGAGCTCGCGCGCCCGTTCGATCATCGACGGCGCGATGTCGACGCCGTCGCATTGTGCGAACCAGGGCGCCAGCGCCTGGGTGAGGCGCCCGACGCCGCAGCCGAAGTCGAGCGCGCGGCCGGGCCGGACCTCGACATCGAGATCCTGCAGCCATTGGCGCACTCCCGCGATCTCGTCGACTCCCGTCCTGAAGAACTCGTCGAGATCCCACTGGTTCCCGCGCCGGTCGGGTCGCGAGATAATCGCCCAGTAAGGGTCGCGACGGCCCCATTCGTTCCAGTGCCGTTGGAGCTCGTCCAGATCCACGGGCGAATGCTAACGGTCGTTCCGCGGCGCGCCCGAGAACGGGACCATCCGGCCGCGCCGAACTCTCACGGGGTGATCGGCGAGCGCGAGCATCTTGTCGTCACCGCGGCTGTTGCCGTACGCCCAGAGGTGGACGTCGTCGTCGCCGCAGAGCGCTTGCAGGCGCTTGGCCTTCTCGGCGCCCCGGCAATTCCCACCGACCAGCCGCCCGGTACAAATCAGTTCCGGGTCGACTTCGAGCCGGCTGCTCAGGACGTGCTCGACTCCGAGTGCCCGCGCCACCTCGTCGAGATACACGTCGAGCGATGCCGAGACGATGACGACTTCGTGCCCTTCGCGACGGTGCCACGAGATCCGATCGCGCGCCGCGCTCGTGACGCCCGACCGCGCGACCGCCGCGCCGAACGCGCGACCGGCTGCGGTGATCTCGGAATATGAACACCCGCCCAGCACGCGCTGAAGGACGCGCTCCTTGGCACTGTCGCGGTCGCCGCGTCCAATCGCCGCCCGCGCGAGCGGGGCCGATTCCGACGCGAGCGCCACGGATACCGAACGCCGGCCGGCGACGGACACGAGAAACGGCACGAGTGTGTCGCGCCGTGTCATGGTGCCGTCGAAGTCGAAGGCCGCGAGCGTCCGGCTGCTCACGAGATCGGCAGGCGCCGGAAGACGGCTGCGGGCATGTGCCGCAGGACGGCCATGACGTATCGCATCGTCGGAGGAACCCACACGACCTCGCGGCCGCGGGCGATCCCGCGCACGATGGCGTCGGCGACGTCGTCGGGTCCGACCGAGAGCGGGGCGGCCTTCATGCCCGCGGTCATCTTTGTGGACACGAAGCCGGGCCGGACGATCATCACCTGAACGCCGCTCGACGCGAGCGCGGCCGCGAGTCCCTGGAAGTATCCGTCGATCCCGGCCTTCGACGATCCGTAGACGAAGTTCGACCGGCGGACGCGCTCGCCCGCGACCGACGACAGCAATACGAGCGTTCCGTGACCCTGCTCGCGCAGCCGGATGGCGAGCGGCACGCTGACCGAGACCGCACCGCTGAAGTTCGTCTGGACGATCTCGAGTGCCGCGGCCGGGTCCTGTTCGGCCGCGGCCTGGTCGCCCAACACTCCGAACGCGACGAGTACGAGGTCGAAGTCGCCGAAGCGATCGAACGTGGATCGCACGAACTGTTCGTGCGATCCAAAATCGGTCGCGTCGAACGCAACGACCTGCACGTCGGAGGCGCCCGCCGCGCGCAGTGACGCGGCCGCGGCGTCGCACATTTCCGGCTTGCGGGCCGCGAGCACCACGCGGGCACCCCGCCGGGCCGCGACCTTGCGCGCGGTTGCGAGCGCGATGTCGGACGTGCCGCCGAGCACCAGCACCGACTGCACCTCGCCCAGCGCGTCCTTCACAGCCGCTTCTTTCCGGCGCCGCTCAGGTCGAGGCGACGATCCATATCACTGCGCAGGAGGTTGCCGCGATCGAGGCCTGCCCGGCTCTCCCGCCAATCGTCGAGCCGCGGGTACATCGCCGAGAGCAGTTCCGGTCGGAGCCGCGCGTCCTTCGTCAGGTACACCCGGCCACCTGCCTCGACGACGAGCTCGTCGAGTCCGTCGAGCAGCGGCGCCAGCGCGGGCGAGGTGGGGATGTCGAGGGCCAGCGTCCAGCCGGACATCGGGAATCCGATCAGTGAACGGCTGTCGTGCTCGAACCGCTTCAGCACCGCGAGGAAGGTCGGCGTGCGCGCCGCGCTGAATCGCTCCAGCGCGGTCCGCACGACGTGCTCCGCGCCGAACGGGACGACGAACTGGTACTGGACGAACCCGCGGGAACCGTAGATGCGGTTCCAGTCCTGCACGCTGTCGAGCGGGAAGAAGAACGGCTTGATCCCCGACACGTGCCGGTGCACGGCGCTCGGGGCCTTGCGGAACCAGAACTCGTTGAAGGCACGTACGGTGAGCGAGTTCAACAGACCGTTCGGGAGCCATCGCGGCGCACCCAGAATCGCGCGCGGCGCGTATGTGCGCGCGGTCGCGCGGCGCGAGGCCGAGAGGTCGTCGAGGGTCGCATGGTTGCCGCGCGTCAGCACACCGCGACCGAGGTGACCGCCTGACGCGAGGCAGTCGATCCAGGCGACCGAGTAGCGATACTCGCGGTCGCCGTCGAGCATGCGCGCCATGCAATCGTCGACGTCGTCGGTGCGCTCGGTGTCGCACACGATGTGTGACGTCTCGACAGGATGCAGCTTCAGTGTCGCGTCGGCGATGACACCGGTCAGCCCCATACCGCCGCTCGTCGCCCAGAAGAGATTCGCGTCGGCGCCGGGTTCCAAGGTGATGAGTCCTCGATCGGGCGTGACGAGATGCATGCACTCGACGTAGTCGGCGAACGAGCCGTGACGGAACTTCCCGTGGATGTCGGATGCGATCGCACCGCCGACGGTGACGTAGCTCGTGCCGGGAATGACCATCGGGATCCAGCCGATGGGCAACAGGACGCGCAACAGCGTGTCGAGGCTGACCCCGCTCTCGACGGTGACGGTGCCCTTGTCGACGTCGATGTCGAGCACGGCGCCGAGGTTGCTACTCGACAGCACCGTGCCCCCGGCGTTTTGGGCCGCGTCCCCGTACGAGCGGCCGAGCCCGCGCGCGATCACGCCCCGTTCCCCCGGTTCGGTCACACGCGCGACGAGCTGCTCGAGGCCGGTCGGGCGGAGCACCGTCGCGCGCGTCGGCGATGTGCGGCCCCAGCCGGAGAGCAGCTCCTCGGCGCCGCCCGCGCCGTCGGCGAACGGGGCTGTCACGTCACGACCCGTGGACCGCGACGGCGAAGAAGATCGCCCACAGCGCCCCCATCGCGAGCAGAACCCGGTCGGCCAGAACGAGATCCTCGGGCGCACCGCCCTGGCCCTGGTCGAGGAGGAGCGCGTAGCGCAGGACCCCGAGGACGAACGGAACGATCGACAGCTCGAACCACGTCGGGTTGCCGACGTCGGACGACTTCTCGAACGCCCAGAGGCAATACGCGAGCACCGTCACACTCGACGCGACGGCGCGCACGTAGCTCAAGAACTCTCGCGAGTAGGCGGTGAGCGTTACGCGGTGCGTGCCGGCCCGGTCGCCGAGCTCGAGCATCTCGGCGTGGCGCTTTCCGGTCACCATGAACAGCGAGGCGGATCCGGCAACGATGAGGAACCACGGTGATATCGCGACACCGACTGCGACGCCGCCGGCGATGGTTCGCAGCACGAACCCGGATGCGACGCATGCGAGATCGAGTACGGCTTCGTGCTTCAGCCACACCGTGTAGATGATCGTCTGCAGCAGGTACCCACCCACGACGAGGGAGAGCTGCCAGCGAGCGGCGAACGAGAGTGCGATCGACGCCACTACGAGCACGACGCCGCCGACGACGGCGGTGCGCACCGAGACCTCACCGGACGCGACCGGTCGCTGGAGCTTGGAGGGGTGCCGCCGGTCGGCTTCGGCGTCGACCGCGTCATTGATGAAGTACGTACCGCTCGCGGCGAGGCAGAAACAGACGAATGCGATGAACGTACGGAAGAGCGCGGTGGGGTCGCCCAGGACGCCTGCGGCGCCGGGCGCGGCAATGACGAGGATGTTCTTGATCCACTGCTTCGGCCGCGCCAGCCTCACCAGCGCGGGGAGGCGGTGCCGGGGCACTTCGGCGGGCAGCTCCGCGCGCAGCGCGCTCATCGCCCCGGCCCGATCAGATCTCGAGTGTTTCGTGCTCGACGACCTGGACCAGGTCCTCGAGGGTCGCCCCGCCGCGACGCATCCGCGGGAAGAGGAGCAGTGCCATACCGAGGGCCGCGACCGTGCCGCCGGCGAGGAAGGCGAGCTCGTTGCGCAGGATCAGATCGTGTCCGAGCGATACGGCCACGACGAACCCGACGATCGCGGCGATCCATACGAACGCATTCTCACGGTACGCCTTCAACGCGATCAGCCCCTGGGCCATGGTCAGGGCGAGGATGAACGCAGTCGCCGCGAGGGTGAGCAGGAACATGTCGCGGCTGCCGAGGTCCCATTTGGTGGTAAACAGCTTCTGACCGAGCCACGGGCCGACGAACGTGGCCGCGATCGTCCCGCCGACGCAGAGCACGATCACCACGGCGATCAACCGCTTCATACCGCTGCGGAAGTCGTCGTGCTTGCCCTCGCTCGCGAGGCCGGCGAGCTTCGGGAGCAAGGCGGCCTGGACGGCCTGGAACATCAGCAGCGGGACGCGTGCGATGAACAGCCCTGTGATGAAGTGCGCCGCGATGTCGGCCTGGCTGTCGGTCTTGAAATAGTTCACTCCGAACACGCTCGCGTACGACAGCAGCTGGGCGAGCACGGATCCGAGGAGCAGCCAGGCGAGCGCACCCGACAGCTCGGAGTACGGCGCCTCCGGCCCGGGACGGAGCAGGTCGTGCTGTCCGCGCAGGGAGATCAGGACCGCGAACATCGGCGGCGCCGCGAGCGCGAAGCCCCAAAAGCCCACCGTCGAGACGCCGGCGACGAACAGCACCCCGCAGGCGGCGATGCGGACCGTTCCCTCCGAGCCGTGCATCAGTCCGTAGGCGCCGAACCGGCCGTTGCCCGAGAGCGTTCCGCGGGTGATGTACGCGGCGTAGTAACAGATGATCGCGACGAACAGCGCGAGTAGGAGCACGCCGCGCCCGTTGAACATCTGGTCGATGATGCGGGTGTGGAAGACGATCGCGGCGACGATGACGATCAGCGAGAGCACGGCGCCGAGGAACGCGGCGCGCTTCACGAGCGGTGCGCCACCCTGGCCGCGCGCCCGCCGGGCCGAGACCGCCCGCCCGACCTCTTGTTCCAGCGGTTGGAAGAGGCCGGGAGAGAACACGAACACCAGCGCCCAGAGCACGTTGAGCGAGTTGTAGTCGTCGTTGCTCAGGCGCTTGGCGGCGAGGATCTGGAAGCCGTACGCGCTGAGACCGACGATGATGAGGCCCGCGCCGATCGCCCAGGTGCCTTCCGGCACGGGGAGCTTCTTGGCGGCACCCGCCAGCCGCTGTACACGCTCGACCACGAAGGGGAGAGGATAGTCGTCGCAGGTGTCGACCCATGGAGCGGACTCCGTCACCGCCCGCGGCCGTTTTCGTGACGGTTGGAAGGAACAGATTGGCGCGGGCCGGGCGATAGCCTCGACGGGTGCAATCAGCGTGCCGGCGACTCGCACCAGATACGCCGCGGCGGGCCGGATCAGATGCGCCGCCGAAGCTGTGAGCACCCGCACGTACATCGTCCTCGCGGCCCTCACGGGTGTCGTGATCCTGGTCGCGTTCGCCCTTCAGTTGATCCTCGTCAACCGATGAGGTCGCACGACGCGCAGAGGAGGAGCGGAGATGCCTGACGACTTCGATCTCGTGGTCCTCGGCGGCGGCCCGGGCGGCTATGCCGCCGCCCTCTACGGCGCGAGCGCGGGCATGAACATCGCGCTCGTCGAGGAGAAACGGGTCGGCGGTACGTGCCTGCACCGCGGCTGCATCCCGGCGAAGGAACTGCTCCAGACGGCCGAAGTGCTGCGAACGGTGCGCGCTGCTGCCGAGTTCGGGGTGCTCACCACCGATCCCGCGCTCCAGCTCGCGACCTCGCAGACGCGCAAGCAGGCCGTCGTCGACCGGCTCACCTCGGGGTTGGAGTCGCTCTTGAAAGGGCGCAAGGTCACCATCGTCGGAGGAACGGGTGCGCTCGAGCCCGACGGGCGGTCGATCAGCATCTCCGATGGCAGCATGATCCGGGGGCGCAATGTCCTGATCGCGACCGGCTCCGTGCCGCGCGACCTGGCTGTCGACGGCTTGGCGTTCGACGGCGAACGGGTGCTGTCGTCCGACGAGGTCCTGCAGCTGCAGGACGTGCCGGGCCGGGTTGCCGTGATCGGTGGCGGCGCAATCGGTTGTGAGTTCGCAAGCTTCCTCGTGGACGCGGGTGCGCAGGTCACGATCCTCGAAGCGCTCCCGCAGATCCTCGCGGGCGTCGACCAACAAGTTGCCCAGACCGTGGTGCGCGCGTTCCAGAAGCGGGGGATCAAGACGCAGACCGGCGTGAAGGTGCTCGGCTTCGACGGCACGTCCGTGCGATTCGAGGGCGGCACCGGCCCACAGGAGCTCGCAGTCGACAAGGTCGTCGTATCGGTCGGTCGCAGGCCGCGATCGGAGAACGCCGGTCTCGACGCGGCCGGGATCAAGGTCGACGAGCGCGGCTTCGTCGTCGTCGATGGCAACATGCGCACGAGCGTCGACGGCGTCTACGCGGCGGGCGACGTCGTCGCCACCCCGCAACTCGCACACGTTGCATTCTCGGAGGCGATCGTCGCGATCAAGACGATGCTCGGCGAGTCGCCCGCCCCACTCGACTACGAGAAGGTCCCGTGGGGTATCTACTGCCATCCCGAGGTCGCGTTCTGCGGCCTGACCGAGGCCCAGGCGCGCGAGCGCGGCTACGACGTCGAGACCTCGGTGCATCGCTGGATGGGGAACGGGCGCGCCCTCATCATCGGCGAGACCGACGGCATGGTGAAGGTCGTCGCCGAGCGCGGCGGCGCCATCCTCGGCGTGCACATTGCCGGTCCGTGGGCGACCGAGCTGATCGCCGAGGCGTATCTCAGCGTCAACTGGGAAGCGACGCCGGCTGACGTCGGCCTGTTGATCCACGCGCATCCGTCACTCTCCGAGCTGTTCGGGGAATCGGTGCTCGCGCTCACCGGCCGTTCGCTGCACGGTTAGAGACAAGGCGAGGAGCTCATGGACGTCACGATGCCGCAACTCGGTGAGACGGTGACCGAGGGCACGATCACAAAGTGGTTCAAGCAGGTCGGCGACAGGATCGATGCCGACGAGCCGCTGTTCGAGGTCTCGACGGACAAGGTCGACTCCGAGGTGCCCGCGCCGCAATCCGGATTCGTCACCGAGATCGTCGTGCCCGAGGGCGAGACGGTGCCGGTCGGCGCCCGGCTTGCGGTCATCTCGGAGCAAGCCGGTGCGGCGCCTGCGCCTGCGCCGGCGTCCGTCGTGGCACCCGCGGCGAGCGAACCGGTGTCCCCGGCCCCGCCTTCCGCGGCGCCGGTCGCCCCCACGCCGCCTCCCGCGCCCCAGGCGCCGCTCTCGCCGCCCGTCACCGCGCCCGCCGCGGTGCCGGCCCCGCCCACCCCGGCCCCGCCGCCCGCGCCCGCCCCGGCCCCGGCGCCGCCGATGCAACCGGCGGCAAACGGCGGAGGCACCGTGACCTCGCCACTGGTCAGGCGGCTGATCGAGGAGCAGGGTCTCGACGCCTCGACCATCCGGGGTTCGGGCGACGGCGGCCGCATCACTCGCAACGACGTCCTCGACGCGGCGCGTACGCGCGGTACGGCGCCGGCGCCCCCGCCTGCGCCCTCGGCCACGGCGCCCTCGGCCACGTCCGGGGCAGGCGACGAGATCGTGCCCTTCGACAACATCCGGCGCCGGACGGCGGAGCACATGGTCCGCTCGCTCGCAACGAGCGCGCACGTCTACACGTCCGTGCGCGTCGACTTCGAGCGCATCGAGCGGGTCCGGCGCGCGCACCAGGCCGCGTGGAAGGCCGAGGAAGGCTTCACCCTCACCTACCTGCCGTTCATCACGCGTGCCGTCTCCGACGTGATCCACGATTACCCGCACGTCAACGCGAGCGTCGAGGGCGAGACCCTTGTCGTACACCGCGACGTGAACCTCGGAATCGCGGTCGACCTCCGGTTCAAGGGGTTGATCGCGCCCGTGGTCCGAAATGCCGACGGCAAGCGTCTGCGGCTGCTCGCCCGGGAGATTCGCGATCTTGCCGGCCGCGCGCAGTCGAAGCAGCTCGGCCCGGACGAGGTCGTCGGCGGCACCTTCACGATCACGAACATGGGTCCGTTCGGTACCGCGCAGACCTTCCCGATCATCAACCAGCCCCAGGTCGCGATCATGGCGACCGACGGCATCCGCAAGGAAGCGGTGGTCGTAGAGGGGCCCGACGGCGACGACGCGATCGCCGTGCACCACGTCGGCTTCCTCTCGCTGGCCTGGGATCACCGCGCCTTCGACGGCGCGTACGCGGCGTCCTTCCTGAACGCGCTGCGGGTCGTGCTCGAGACGCGCGACTGGGAAGCCGAGCTCGCGTGACCGTCCGATCGCGTTGGCTCGGGCTCGTGCCCTACGCCGAGGCGGAGGCGTTGCAGCGTGCCGTCCACGAACACGCCGACACCGACTACCTGCTGTTGCAGGAGCACCCCCACGTCTACACGCTCGGGTCGAGCGCGCGTTCCGAGCACGTGCTCTGCGATCCGGCGTCCGTCGGCGCGGAGCTGGTCGTTGCCGACCGCGGCGGCGACGTGACGTACCACGGTCCCGGTCAGCTCGTCGGCTACCCGATCGTGTCTCTCGCCGAGTGGCGGGCCGGTCAGCGCGACGTCATCGCGTACATCCGCCGGCTCGAGGAGGTCTTGATCGCGGTGTGCCGCGATTTCGGCATCAGCGCGCAGCGGTCGCGGGGGTACACGGGCGTCTGGGTCGGCGACGAGAAGGTCGCGGCCATCGGAGTCCGTGTCTCGCGGGGCCGGACGCGCCACGGGTTCGCGCTGAACGTCGATCCCGACCTCTCGATGTTCGAGCACATCGTTCCCTGCGGGATACGCGACCGCGGCGTCACCTCGATGGCGCGGCTCCTCGGCCGACCCGTCGCGATGGAGTCGGTGGTCGACCGCGTCGTCGTCCGGTTCGGTGAGGTGTTCGGTGGTGGTGACCCCGCTGACCGCCAGGACGTCGCCTGGCACCGGCCCGCGCGCGACGAAGGCGTGGCGGTCGCGCTCACCCGCAAGCGGCCGGAATGGATGCGGGTGCGAGCCCACTTCGACGCGGGCTACCTGGAGCTGAAGCAGCTCGCGCGCGGTCTCGACCTGCACACGGTGTGCGAAGAAGCGGGCTGCCCGAACATCTACGAATGTTGGGCCGATCGGACCGCAACGTTCATGATCAACGGCAGCCGCTGTACCCGTGCGTGCGGCTTCTGCCAGATCGACACGCGCAAGCCGCTCGCACTCGACCCCGACGAGCCGCAGCGGGTGGCCGACGCGGTTGCCGAGTTGGGCCTCGCGCACGCGGTGATCACGTGCGTGGCGCGCGACGACCTCGCCGACGGCGGCGCGTCGGCGTTCGCGGCGACGGTCGGGGCGATCCGGGCAACCTGTCCCGAAACGGCGGTCGAGCTCCTCATCGCCGATTGCAAGGGTGATCCCGCGTCACTCGCCACGATCTTCGAGGCGCGACCCGACGTGCTCAACCACAACCTGGAAACGGTCGCGCGGCTGCAGCGCGCGGTGCGTCCCTCGGCCGGCTATGCCCGCTCGCTGGCGGTGCTCGGCCGGGCGCGAGCAGCCGGGCTCGTCACCAAGTCGGGTCTCATCCTCGGCATGGGGGAGACCGAGTCCGAAGTGCGGGCGGCGATGGCCGACCTGCGTTCGGTGGGCGTCGAGATCCTCACCATCGGCCAGTACCTCCGCCCGTCCGCCGACCATCTTCCCGTCGCCAAGTGGTGGCATCCTGACGAGTTCGCGGCGTTGCGTGCGTACGGCGAGGTGCTCGGGTTCGCGCACGTGGAGTCCGGACCACTTGTGCGGTCGAGCTACCACGCTCGGGAGGGCGCGGATCGGCTGCTCGCGGTACCGCACTGAGATACTGGGTCCATGGCCGATCGTGCGTCTTCCCTGCGTCCCGATCTGGCGCAATGGTGGTGCGAGCAGCCGGTGTTCTTCGTTGCCACCGCGCCGAGCGGACCGGGCGGTCATGTGAACCTCTCGCCGAAGGGCTACGACACCCTGCGGGTGCTGGGGCCCGACCGCGTCGCGTACCTCGACCTCACCGGGAGCGGTGTCGAAACGATCGCGCACCTGCGCGACAACGGCCGCATCACGCTCATGGCGTGCGCGTTCAGCGGTAATCCTCGGATCTCGCGCATCTACGGTCGGGGAGCAGTGCATCTGCTCGGAACCCCCGAGTTCGACGCGCTCGCACCGGAGTTTCCCGAGCTTCCGGGACGGCGCGCGATCATCGAGATCGCGGTCGACGGCGTGAGCACCTCGTGCGGCTACGCGGTTCCGCTCATGGACCTCGTCGACGACCGCGACCGCCTGCTCGAGTGGGCCCGTGGCAAGGGTGACGACGGCATCACCGCGTATTGGGGCTCGAAGAACGCGACGAGCATCGACGGACTCCCCGGGATCGACGCATGACCTACGCCGACCGCATGCAACGCGTCCGCTCGCGGATGTCCGATCTCGACATCGACGCCTTGTTGCTCTCGGTGGGGCCCGACCTCCCGTATCTCACCGGCTACGAAGCGATGCCGCTCGAGCGGTTGACGATGCTCGTACTGCCCCGCGACGGAGACACGCGCCTGGTCGTTCCCCGCCTGGAGGCGCCGCGTGTCGATCCGAAGCCCGACTTGTTCGAGGTCGTCACGTGGGAGGAGACCGACGATCCCGTCGCCATCGTGGCGAGGTTCCTGTCGGATTCCGCGCGGCGCGTCGGAATCGGCGACCACACCTGGGCCCGGTTCGTGCTCGATCTCCAAGCGCGGCTTCCGCAGTGCACGTTCTCGCGCGCGAGCGCAGTCGTGGGGCCGGTCCGGATGGTCAAGGACGCCGAGGAGATCGACGCGCTGAAACGTGCTGCGCGAGCGGTCGACGCGATCGCGGTCGAGATGCGCGGCGTGCGCTTTTCCGGTCGCACCGAGCTCGACGTCCATCGCGAGCTCGTCGACCGCATGATCGGTGCGGGGCACGAGCGTTCGAACTTCGCGATCGTCGCGGCCGGTCCCAACGCCGCGAGCCCGCATCACGAGCCGAGCCCGACGCGTACGATCACCGGCGGGGAGATCGTCCTGTGCGACTTCGGCGGGACGATGGACGGATATTGCTCCGACATCACGCGCATGTTCCACGTCGGCGAGCCGGCGAAGGAAATCGCCGATGTGTACTCGGTGCTGGTTGCCGCGCAGGAGGCGGGCGTGCGCGCCGCGACGGCGGGTACTCGGTGCGAGGAGGTCGACGCCGCCTCGCGCCGCGTGATCGCCGACGCGGGCTTCGGCGCGTATTTCGTGCACCGAGTCGGTCACGGCATCGGTACGGAGGCCCACGAGGATCCCTACATGGTCGCCGGCAACACGCTCGCGCTCGTGCCCGGCCACGCGTTCAGCGTGGAGCCCGGGATCTACTTTCCGGGACGGTTCGGCATGCGGCTCGAGGACATCGTGGTCGCGACCGAAGCCGGTCCGACGCGACTGAACCTCGCGCCGCGCGACATCGCCATCGTCGCGTGAAGGCGATGGCAGAGTGAAGCTCGACGCGGGAACCTTTCTCCTGCAGTGGGCCGTCGGCGGTCTGCTCTTCGGTTGGGTGACAACTCGCCGCCGCGTCGTCAGCCTCGGATACGGCTGGTTGATCCGGATCGTGTTCGGAACCATGGCCGTGGGCGCCGTGCTCGTGTTCCTCGGGGGAGACGGGAGCGCGGCTCGGGTCGTCGCGGCGGCTTCCGCCATCGCGTGTGTGCTGGCCGCGGGCGTTGCGCTCGCGGTATCGGTGCAGCGCCGGGGCGCGGGCGTCCGCGGTCGCGAGGAGGTACGTGCCGCGCGCCGCGCGCGAGTGTCGGCGATGATCGGGCGCGAGGACGAGCCGGCCGCAGAAGGCGGTCCCGAGTTTCCGCCCGCGCTCGACCTGATCGCGCCCGTACTCGGCGGCATCGGGCTCCTCGCGTGCGCGCAATTCGCGGGCGGTCCCTATCTGCTCGCGCTTGCCCGGCTCCTCGTGGGCGCCGCCTTTCTCGGCAGCGTGAGCGACGCCATGCTCCTGGGTCACTGGTATCTCGTCCAGCCGGGCTTGCCCCGCGATCCGGTTAAGGAGCTCGTGGGCTGGACCGCGGTGATGTGGCCGTTCGAGATCGCCGTCTTCCTGTGGCCGATCGGGATGATCCAGGTATTGAACGGAGTCGTCGACGACGGCTACCACGGCGTGCTCGGCTGGATCTGGGCGGGCTCGGCGATCATGACGATCGGGCTCGTCGCGCTCACGTGGGCCGCGCTGCGCGAGCGTTACTACTCCGCCGTGATGGCGGCGACCGGTCTTTTGTACCTGGCGATCCTCACCGCGTTCGGCACCGATCTCGTCGCGCGCGCGGTGCTGCGCCCGTAAGCACAGGATCGTTGTACTCTGCGCGCGTGACGCGCGACACCGACCGGGATTGGAATCTCATCGCCGCGCAGCAACCGTTCTTCGGTGTGCTCGCGAACGAGCAGTTCCTCATGCAGAACCTGACGCCGGAGGTCAAGGATTCCTTCTACGCGTCCGGGCAGTCCGACATCGAGCACATCGTGACCTCCTTCTCGAGGATGGGTCACGCGGCATTCACTCCGAGCCGTGCCCTCGATTTTGGTTGTGGTGTCGGACGACTCGCGTTCGCGATGGCGAAGTACGCCTCGAGTGTCGTCGGCGTCGACGTCGCGCAGGGGATGCTGGAGGTCGCGAAGCGTGAGGCGAGCGAGCGGGGAATCGCGAACGTCGAGTTCCGTGCCGACCTGCCGTCGGCGACCGTCGACTGGGTCAACTCGGTCATCGTGTTCCAGCACATCCCGCCCGAGCGTGGCTACCGGTTGCTCGAAGGCATCGTCGGCCTGCTCGCGCCGGGCGGTTTCGTCAGCCTGCAGCTGACCATCTATCGCGACGAGCGGCACACACACGAGATCGCGCGCGATCTCGGCGACTACCGCTACGACGGGAAGACGATCGAGCTGCTCAGCTCACCGGCATCGGAGGCAGGAACGATGTCGATGTACGACTACGACCTCAATCGGGTCCTGCGGGTGCTGCACCGAGCCGCCGTCGATCCGGTGCTGACGCAGCACACCGACCACGGCGGATGCCACGGCGTCTGGTTGTTCGGGGTCAAGCAGTCCTGAGCACCGCGCCCCCGCCGGCAGGGCGCGGGTTGCGCCGACTCACCACGTCGGCCACGTCGACGGCAGGGTGCCGGTCGGCGGGTCCGTCTGGAGGATGCCGCCGGGCGCACCCAGCCGCTGCAGGAGCCGGGAGAAGTTGTATCCGAACGCGGTCGAGTTCGACCCGTCGAACTGGCCGGCGCTGCGGGCCATGGTGTCGCCCAGGGCGTTGGGGTCGGCCCAGCCGGTCTCGATCCCGTCCGGACCGAGATAGGCCTGCCCGAGCACGGTTCCCGCGGTGACCGTCCCCGACTGCACGCTGGGCACGATGTCCTCGGCGGCGTAGACGACGAGACCCTTGGCCGGCCCGTCGGTCAGCTGATATGCGATGAACGTCCCGCCCGGCCAGCCGGGCACGGACGTCGTGAGGATCACGCCGTCGCCGATCGCATAGATCGGTCCGAACCCGCTGTAGTCGACGCCTTGGTCGATCCGCTCGGGAGTGAGCGCGCTCATCGCTCGCAGCGGATTGCCGTAGCCGCTCGGCGAGCTGACCGGCGCCGGCGCCGGTGCCGGTTCCGGCGCCGGGTCGGAGGGCGACGGGAGTACCGCAGGCGCGGCGTCGGGCGCCGGAGGTCCCGGCGCAGGCGCGGGCTCGGGCGCGACCGAACGTATGCGCGCGATGGCAAGTGCTCGTTCCTGCGCCGCGTCTGCCAGCGCGCGCCGCCTCTCCGCCGCGGCGACCAGCGCGCGCAGGTTGCCCCGTACGTGCTCGAGCATCGCGTTGTCGGAGGCGACCGCGTTCTGAGCGGCCTGGCGCGCGCTCGCGATCCGGCTGCTCACCGCCTGCTCGTCGGCATGATCCGACTTCAGTGTCTGCTGGGCCGCCTCGGTCTGATCCTGGTCGACGCGCAGCTGCGCGAGCTGGACGCTCAGCTTGTCGTTCGTCGCGTCGAGGTACCGACCCTGCTCGAGACTCGATGTGATGCTCGACGCGGTGGTGAACAGGTCGAGCGAAGGGAAGTTGGCGTTCTCACCGGTCATGTACGCGAGGACGGCGACGCGCCGCACGATTCGCATCGTCGCGTCCTCGGCGCGCTGGTCGGCCTCGAGGCGAGCCTGATCTTCGGCCATCCGCGCGTTGATCGTGTTCAGGTCGGCTTGGGCCGCGTCATAGCGCGCGACGAGCGCCTGCACCTTCGCGCCGTCGGACACGATCCGTTGTTCCAGGCGGGCGATCTCGGTTCGGTCGGAGGTGACGCTCGCAGCGGCGGGTCCGGAGAAGCCGATCGCCGCGGCGGCGACAAGGCCGCACGCGGTGATCGTCGAGAAAGCTGCGCGACCCCCGCGCCGAAACTGCAGCACCGACGTAAACGTTAACGAGCCACGCGCATCGATCACAACGTCTGTGAGTCGGACGTGCCGTACGGCGCGGAAGCGGCGTGCTTGCATGCCAGGCCTGACGGGCCTCACAGCCGGTTCTCGCGCGCTACGCGAGCAACCGCTACACGACGAAGTACTTCGCCTCGGGGTGCGGGACGATGATCGCGCTCGTCGACTGCTCGGGCTCGAGATGGAATTCCTCGGTGAGCGACACCCCGATGCGGTCGATCTCCAGCAGCTCGGCCACCTTCGTCTGATCGTCGAGGTCGGGGCACGCGGGATAACCCCAGGAGTAGCGCGACCCGCGGTACTGCTGCTTGAACAGACCCGTGAGCGTCGGGCCGTCCTCGCCGGCGAAGCCCCACTCTTCGCGGATGCGTCGGTGCCACAGCTCGGCCAGTGCTTCGGTCATCTCCACCGAGAGACCGTGCAACAGCAGGTAGTCCTGGTACCGGTCCGCCGCGAAAAGCTCCTTCTCACGCGCGCTTGCCGTCGCACCCATTGTCACCACATGGAATGCCGCGAAGTCGGTGTCACCGGAATCGACCGACCGGAAGAAGTCGGCGATCGAGAGCCACGGCGCCTTGCGCTGGCGCGGGAACTGGAACCGCAACCACTCCTGCGTACGCGTCTCGTCCTTCCACACAATCAGGTGTTCGCCTTCGCTGTTGACCGGGAAGTACCCCCACGCCGTCGCGGGCACGAGGAGCCCCTCCTGTTTGGCGATGTCGAGCTGCGCGCGGAGCGTCGGGCGAATACGAGACTTGAAATCGGCATCGGACTCGCCCGACTCGGGGCGGAACTGCCATTGGTTGCGGAAGAGCGCGGTCTCGTTGACGTAGCCCGCGATCTCGTCGATGGAGACGCCTTTGGCCACGCGCGATCCGACGAACGGCGGTGCGAAGATCCGTGCGTCGGCGGCGACGTCGGAACGCACCGGGATCTCGATGGTCTCGTCGACGGGCGCCTGCGACTTGCGCGGCGGGAGATCGCGGCCACCCGGTTCGCGGCCGAACTTCTCGTCGAGGGATCCGTCCTTGCGGCCCTGGATCAGGGTATCCATCGTGCGGAGGCCCTCGAAGGCGTCCTTGCCGTAGAAGACGCGACCGTCGTACACCTCGCGCAGGTCGCGTTCCACGTAGGTACGGGTCAGCGCCGCGCCGCCGAGGAGCACGGGGACCCGGTCGGAGAGGCCGCGCGAGTTCAGCTCCTCGAGGTTCTCGCGCATGATCAACGTCGATTTCACGAGCAGACCGCTCATGCCGATCGCGTCGGCGTTCACTTCGAGCGCCTTCTCGATCATCTCGTTGATCGCGATCTTGATGCCGAGGTTGTAGACGATGTAACCGTTGTTGGTCAGGATGATGTCGACGAGGTTCTTGCCGATGTCGTGGACGTCACCCTTCACGGTTGCGAGCACGACGGTGCCCTTGCCGCCGGCGTCGGACTTCTCCATCAGCGGCTCGAGGTAGGCCACGGCCGCCTTCATCGTCTCGGCCGACTGCAAGACGAAGGGCAGCTGCATCTGACCGCTCCCGAACAGCTCGCCGACCACCTTCATGCCGTCGAGCAGAACGTCGTTCACGACTTCGAGGGGCGACAGGGTGGTCAGTTGCTCCTCGAGGTCGGCTTCGAGGCCGTCGCGGTCGCCGTCGATGATGCGGTGCTTCAACCGTTCCGCGACCGGCCAGCCGGAGCGGTCCTCCTTCTCGATCGCCCCCGCTTCGATGTTCTCGAACAGCGCCATGAACTCGGTCAGCGGGTCGAACGAGCCGGTCCGGCGGTCGTAGATGAGATCGAGCGCGACCTCCTTCTGCCGCTCGTCGATCCGGTGCAGCGGGATGATCCGCGCCGCGTGCACGATCGCCGCGTCGAGACCGGCTTCGCGACACTCGTGCAGGAAGACGCTGTTGAGGACG
>DATJAA010000008.1:0-12280 GCA_035516815.1 Acidimicrobiia bacterium
TCTTCCATCGCCGGATAGAGGCTCTCCTCGACGATGCGCGGCAGCCGGTGAACCTCGTCGACGAACAGGATGTCGCCGTCGTCGAGATTGGTGAGGATCGCGGCGAGATCGCCGGCGCGTTCCAACGCGGGCCCGCTCGTCGGTGTGAGCCGGGCGCCCATCTCGTTGGCGATGATGCCGGCCATGCTCGTCTTGCCGAGCCCGGGCGGGCCTGCGAGCAGCACATGGTCGACCGCCTGGCCGCGCTGCTTCGCCGCGGACAGCATGATCTCGAGGTGCTCGCGCAGGCGCGGCTGGCCCACGAACTCGTCGAGGTGCCGCGGCCGCAGCGTCGTCTCCTCAACGACCTCGATCTCGTCGGCCTCCGGGCTCATGAGCTCTTCTCTCATGGCACCGACCTACCCGCGCCCGGCCAGCGTGCGCAACGCGTCGCGCAGGAGATCCTCGACCGTGCCGTCGTCGCCGAGCTGGCCGAACACCTCGCGGACCTCCTCGTTCGAGTAGCCGAGGCCGACGAGCGCGTCGCGGACCTCGACGCGCGCCGGGGGCGACGAAGTGCCCGGCATCGCGGTCAGGTCGAGATCGGGAATCACGAGACGCGCTTTCAAGTCGACGAGCAGCCGCTGGGCGGTGCGCTTCCCAACCCCGGGAACCGCAACGAGCGCGTCCAGATCGTCCTCGGCCAGGCAGCGTCGCAACGCGGCCGGGGAATGCACGGACAGGATCGCCAACGCCAGCTTGGGTCCGACACCGCTCGCGGTGATCAGCAACTCGAACGTGTCGCGTTCGTCGCGGGTGAGGAAACCGAACAAGAGCAGGGCGTCGTCGCGCACGTGCTGATGAATGAACAAGAACGCGTCGGCGCCGGGTTCGAGCTCCACGATCGCGCCGATCGTCACCGACACGCGATACCCGACGCCGCCGACCTCGATGAGGATCTCGCCGGGGAGGCCGCGCTCGAGGACGACGCCCCGCAACGAGCCGATCACGTCGGGATCCGATCGAGCATCCGGGCGCGGCCGTGATGGCAGCACGCGAGCGCCAACGCGTCAGCCGCGTCGGGCGGCTTCGGCACCTCGCGCAGTGCGAGGAGCCGCGTGATCATCGTCTGCACCGCGAGCTTGTCGGCCCGGCCGTCGCCCGTGACCGCGAGCTTCACCTCGTTGGGGCTGTACTGAGAGACGGGCACGCACGCCCGCGCCGCGATGACGAGCGCGACGCCGCTTGCCTGACCGACGGACATCGCCGTTCGCACGTTGGCCTGGAACAGCACCCGCTCGACTGCGAGGGCCGACGGCCGGAACTGCGCAACCAGCGCGGTGAGCTCGGCGTCGAGGGTGAGCAGGCGCTCGGGCAACGGCTCGGCCGGCGGCGTGCGGATCACACCGCACGCGATCGCGCGTAAGCGCCCGCGATCGCGAACGACCGCGCCGTAGCCGCAGCGCGAGACGCCCGGGTCGATACCCAGGACAGGCCCGTCCCGATCGAACATAGGTTCGATCCTACGGGTTGTCACCCTCCTCCGGTGGGACCACCCAACACCCAACAGCTTGGGAGCTCACGCCACCTATTCACACCTGAGCACCTGCGCCAGGGTGTGCGGGTCAGCCGCGACGCGCGATTCGCCAGACGATGAACAGCACGAGCGCCGCGATCCCGAGGGGGACGAGGCGCTTGCTGAGCGGCGCGCCGGCCACATCGAGCAGGTCGACCGGCTCCGCCTCGGGCGAGTCGATGCGCCGCGGGCCGGTCATCGGTGCGGCGTTGCCGTTCCCGGCGACCGGTACGGCAACGCTCTCGAGCGCCTGTTCGTACGGACCGCCGGCATGCGAGGTGTCGCCGCCACCCGCACTGGTGAGCACGTCGCGCTCGACGTTCTCGACGAACTGGCCCATCAATTTCGACGAGACGTCGACGAGGACGCCGCGCCCGAACTGGGCCACCTTGCCCGTGATCGAGAGGTCGGTGGCGACGTCGACCTTCGTACCCGCGCCTTCGGGCGTCATCGTCACGACGATCGTCGCCTTCGCGTTGCCCTGACCGCGTGTATCGCGTCCGGACGCATCGATCACTATCCGCCGGTTCGCCTCGTCGACCTCGGCCAGGCGAGCCGAACCCTTGTACTGCGCGGTGATCGGACCGACCTTCACTTTGACCACGCCGCGGTACTCGTCACCCTCGACCTCTTGCAGTTGCGCCCCGGGCATGCAGGGGGCGATCCCTTCGATGTCGAGCATCACCTTCCAGGTGGCGTCGATCGGGGTGCTCACTCGGAAGCTGTCGGTGATCTCCATCGTGACTCCAACTCGGCGAGGTCCTGGGGGGTATCGATGTCGGTGGCCGCGCCCACGCCGTCGCACGGTACCGCGACCGCCGGATGCCTGCGGAAGAGCACCCGCGCGCCCTCGTCCCCGACGAGCGTCATCGCCTCGCTCCAGTAGTCGTGGCTGATCAACACCGGGTTCCCGCGCACCCCGGCGTACGTCGCGTACGCGAGGCGGGCACCGGCCGCGTACGCATCGGCGAGACGGGTGTACGCGGCCGCGGTGACGAGGGGCTGGTCGGCCAAGCCGACGACCACGCCCGGGACGGGCGCGCCGTCATCGAGGTGACGGAGCGCGCACTGCAAGCTCGACGCGATGCCTTCCTCCGGCGCGGGGTTGGTAACCACCTGCACGCCGTCACCCACCGCGTCGGCCACCCGCGGATCCGAGATCACCAGCACGACGGGCGCGCACCCGCTCGTCTTGGCGGCATCGAGCGCGTACGCGAGCAGTGGCCTACCGCCGAGCCGAGTGAGCGCCTTCGGATCGTCGCCGCCGAAGCGCACGCCCCGCCCGGCGGCGAGAACCACGGCCGGGAGGATCGGGTTCAGATCGCCTCGAGCGCGCGGCGCACGAGCACCTGGGCGAGATGGGCGCGGTACTCGGGCGATGCGTTCAGGTCGGCGGGCGGCTCGGTGCCGACCGCGGCCTCGCGAGCCGCGTCTGCCGCCGAGGCGCCCTGTGCGAGCGCGGTCTCGACCGCCACGGCCCGCAGCGGCGTGCCGCCCATGTTGACGAGGGCCACGTGCGTTCCGCCGTTCACCCGCGCGGCCAGCGCGCCGACGATCGCCCAGTCCTGGGCCCGGCGGTTGAACTTCTCGTACGCGAACCCGGTCGCGCCCGTCTTGCGCACTCGGATCTCGATCAGCAGCTCGTCGGGGGAGAGCGCCGTCTCGAGAAAGCCCCGGAAGAACTCCGATGCGGCCAGGTCACGCGTCCCGTTCGGACCCTGCACGACAAATGTTGCGTCGAGCGCGAGGAGCGCGGCGGGCAGATCGCTCGCCGGGTCGCCGTGTGCGACCGAGCCGCCAATCGTCCCGCGGTGCCGCACCTGATTGTCGCCGACCTGCGCGGCGACCGCCTGCAGCACTGCGCAGTGTTGCGCCAAGACGTCGCTCGTCTCGAGGTCGCGATGGCGAGTGAGCGCGCCGATCGCGAGGTGGTCTCCCCCGTCACGAACGTACGAGAGGTCGCGAACACGACCGAGGTCGACGAGAACCGACGGCGTCGCGAGGCGCAGCTTCATGAGCGGCAGCAACGACATGCCGCCCGCGAGGAACTTCGCATCCTCGCCGTGCTCACCGATGAGCGAGACGGCCTCGGCGGCCGAGCCCGCCCGCACGTAGTCGAACGCGGCGGGGATCACTTCGCACCCCGCATCGCTTCGGCCGCCGCGAGCACCGACTTCACGATGTTGTGGTAGCCGGTACAGCGGCACAGGTTGCCTTCGAGCCCGAGGCGAACGTCGCGCTCGGTCGGGTTCGGAATCTCCTCCAGAAGGGAGACCGACGCGAGCACCATGCCGGCGGTGCAGTAGCCACACTGCAGCCCGTGATTCTCGTGAAAGGCAGTCTGCACCGGATGCCATTCGTCGCCCCGGGCCAAGCCTTCGATGGTGGTGACGCTCGCGCCGTCGGCCTGGGCGGCGAGCATCGTGCACGACTTCACCGATTCGCCGTCGACGAGGACCGTGCACGCGCCGCAACTGGACGTGTCGCAGCCGATCTTCGTGCCGGTGAGCCCACACGCTTCTCGCAGGTACTGGACGAGGAGGGTGCGCGCTTCGACGTCGTGGTCGTACGCTGCCGCGTTGACGGTCATTCCGATGCGCATGGGGCGGGACAATAGCCCCGCGCGCGGTAGGGGCCCGTTCCGGGCCGCAGCCGCGTGTCAGAGTTTCTCGAGAACGGGCACGAGCTTGTCGATCGGGACGAACGTCGCGCCGATCAGCTTCCGGTCTGTGAACGCGACCTTCCCCCCCGGATCGACGACGAATACGGACCGCCGCACGCCGATCAGCGGCGCACCCACGCCGTACGCCTCGATGACCGATTTGTCGACGTCGGCGAGCAACGGGAAGGTGAAGCCCTTCTTCTCGGCCCACGTCTCGTGGCTCGCCACGTCCTGGGGCGAGATCCCGAGCAGGACTGCACCGGTGGCGGTCAACTCGTCGAGGTTGTCGCGATACGAGCACATCTGCCGGGTGCATCCGGGAGTGTTGTCGCCGGGATAGAACGCCAGCACGACCTTGCGCCCGCGATATTCGGAGAGCGTGTAGTCGCGCTTCTCCCCGTTCTCGACACCGGGCAACGTGAAGTCCGGCGCGTCCTGTCCGACCTCGATCATCTCGACCTCCCCCGAACGACTACGGCCGGGCACCTCGTTCGGTTCACCCGCCCTCGGCGCCGACCTTATGCGGTCACGGCTTCGAGCACCGCGTCGGGTATGTCGAAGTTCGCGTAGACCGCCTCGACGTCGTCGTGCTCCTCGAGCACGTCGACCAGGCGGAGCACGGTCTTGGCCTGGCTCTCCTGTGCCAGCTCGACCACCGTCGTCGGGATCATCGTCAGGTCGCCGGACGTCACCTTGTAGCCGGCTTCCTCGATCGCGGTGCGCACCGTGTGCAGATCGGTCGGCGGCGTCGTCACCTGCCAGGTATCGCCACCGTCCTGGACATCGTCCGCGCCCGCCTCCGCCGCGACGAGCATCAGCTCGTCCTCGTCGGCCGATTTGTCGACGTCGACGACCCCCTTGCGTTCGAACTGCCACGAAACCGCGCCCGGCTCCGCGAAGGAGCCGCCGTTTCGGCTGAACAAGTTCTTGATCTCGGCCGACGTGCGGTTGCGATTGTCGGTGAGCGCCTGGACGATGACTGCGACGCCTCCCGGCGCGTATCCCTCGTACGTCACTGACTCGTAGGTGACACCCTCTTCCTCGCCCGTGCCCCGCCGGATCGCGCGCTGGATCGTGTCGACGGGTACTGACGCGTCACGGGCTTTCTGCACCATCGAGCGCAGCGTCGCGTTCGTTTCGGGATCGCCGCCGCCCGAACGCGCCGCGACCTCGATTTGGCGGATGAGGACGGCGAAGAGCTTCCCGCGCGCCTGATCGGCCGCGCCCTTCTTGTGTTTGATCGAATGCCATTTCGAGTGACCGGACATCAGCAGACCTCGTTGACGAAGAGTTGATGAAGACGTAGATCTCCCGAGAGCTCGGGATGGAACGACGCGAACCACAGGTCGCCGGCGCGCCCGAGCACCGGCACCCCGTCGTGCTCCGCGAGCACTTCGACGCCGGGTCCGATCCGCTCGACCACGGGTGCGCGGATGAACACGCCGGGAAACGGACCGTCGGCCAGCATGGGCACGGCGAGCGCCGTCTCGAACGACTCGCGCTGGCGCCCGTAGCCGTTCCGGCGAACGGTGACGTCGAGCACACCGAGCGGCAATTGGTCGGCCCGCCCGTCGATGACCTCGGTCGCGCACAGGATCAGCCCGGCGCACGTCGCGAATGCGGGCAACCCGTCACGCAGGCGCGCCGCGAGCAGCTCCCGGAGCCCGGAGGAGTCGAGCAGCTTGTCGATCGTCGTCGACTCGCCGCCCGGAAGGAAGAGCGCGTCGATGCTGTCGAGATGTTCAGGTCGCTTGACGAGCGCGACGTCGGCGTCGAGCGCGCTCAACGCCTCAGCGTGTTCGCGGAACGCTCCTTGCAACGCGAGAACACCGATCTTCACCTGGCGGCCTCCGCATCATGACTGCGGTCACCAGCCCCGGTCGGCGAGCTTCACGTCGAGGGTGCCGATCTCGTCGCCGGGCATCGCCTCGCCGAGACCGCGCGAGACCTTGGCGACGATGTCGGCGTCCTCGTAGTGCGTGGTCGCCTCGACGATCGCGCGCGCCCGCTTGGAGGGATCGCTCGACTTGAAGATCCCGCTGCCCACGAACACGGCTTGCGCGCCGAGCTGCATCACGAGCGCGGCGTCGGCCGGGGTCGCGATGCCGCCCGCGCAGAAGAGCGGGACCGGGAGTTCACCGCGTTCGGCGACTTCCTCGACGAGCTCGACCGGCGCGCGCAGCTCCTTCGCCCATGCGTACCGCTCCTCGGAACGGGCGACTGTGAGCTTCTCGATGTCGCCGAGCACTGAGCGCAGGTGGCGGACGGCCTCGACGATGTTGCCCGTGCCGGCTTCACCCTTGCTGCGGATCATGCACGCGCCCTCACCGATGCGGCGTAGCGCCTCGCCGAGGTTGGTGGCCCCGCACACGAACGGGACCGTGAACTTCCATTTGTCGACGTGATGCGCTTCGTCGGCCGGGGTCAGGACTTCGGACTCGTCGACGTAGTCGACACCGAGCGCCTGAAGCACCTGCGCCTCGGCGAAGTGGCCGATGCGGCACTTCGCCATGACGGGAACGGTGACGGCCTTTTGGATCCCCTCGATCATCGACGGATCGCTCATCCGCGCGACGCCACCGTCGCGGCGGATGTCGGCGGGAACGCGCTCGAGTGCCATCACCGCGACGGCACCGGCGTCCTCGGCGATCTTTGCCTGTTGGGCGTCGACGACGTCCATGATGACGCCGCCCCGCAGCATCTCCGCGAGGCCTCGCTTTACTCGGGCGGTCCCAGTGATGCGCTCGTCGGCCATGTTTCGAGTCTAGATCGTGGTCCCGCGCGCCCAGCTACGGAGTTTTGGTGACCGAATAGCTGATGTCGGGAAGCTCGACCCACGTCTGGCCGGGCGTCAGAGGGATGACGCCGCCCGCCGCGTTGAGGAGTTGCGCGGGTTGACTCTTGTCCGGGCGCGACCACGTCCCCTTGATCTCCCGGCCGGCGGTGAAGACGAGCGCGGGCCCGCGGCCGGTGACCACCGCCTCGGCGCCCTCGTTGCCCGCGTCGGGATCGCCGCCGACGTACGAGACGAACATCACGACGACGTTCCGCGGCGCGAGCTGCACGCCCGACGCCGTTATCTCGGGGCTCCCGAAGATCTCTCGCTTCCACGTGCGGCTCGGTGCGTCCCAGGTCCAGGTGACGGCGAAGGAGGGACTCCCGAGGAATCCGACGTGCACCGACGATGCGGGCACACCGCCGACGGGCGCGCCCGAGGCGCGATACGTGAAGAGCGGGGGCGGGGGAACCGGCGTACCGCACTTGCTGTACATGAAGTTCACGTGCGCGTACAGGTTGAGGGGCGGCTCGCGCGAGTCGTCGCGGAACATCAGCGGGCCGGCGCGCGTCTCGTCGAGCCGGACCACGGGCGCGGTGTTTATCGAAGCGATCGCGTACGGCGCACCGCCGGAGTACGCGAAGATCCCGCCGATGGGCCACACGAGCGACTGATCGGTCTTGCGCACCGAGCGCACCGGACCGACGCGATCAGGACTCTTTGAGTTGAAGATCGCCGCGAGCCGCGTGTAACCGCCCTCCACGACTTCCTCGTAGACGACGTCGGCCTGCTCGACGCCGTACTTCGGATGCCCGGCCTCGGTGTTGTCGATCTTCACGGTGATCGCGCAGCGCTTCCGCGATCCCCCGGAAGGGTCGGGCAGCCCGGTCAACGGCGCGACCGGAACCGACTTCTTGACCTGCTGTGCCTTCGCCTTCGCTTTTCCGGCCGACTTGTGCCCGCCTCCGCAGGCCGCCAGGGCAACGGCGGCGGTGAGCGCGAGCACAACTGCAGTCGTGATGCGGAACTTCATCGCCATCCAGCTTCGCGTCACATCTGCTCGAGGGCGTGGATGCGGTCATCGATCGGCGGGTGCGTGTCGAACAAGTGGTTCCACTTCGTGTCGCCCTTGTTGGACTCCTTGTCGAGTGGCTCCTCGATCCAGAGGTGCGCGGTCGCCTTCGACGCGAAATGTGTCGCGGTGTGGTCGTCTTTCAGCTTCTCGAGTGCGGAGATGAGGCCGGGCGGGTAGCGCGTCAGCTGCACACCCGACGCGTCGGCGAGAAACTCGCGGCGGCGACTCACCGCCATCTGCATCAGCGCGGCGATGATCGGAGCGAAGATCAACAGGATGAACCCGACGATGGCGAAGACGATACCGAGCGGGTTGTTGCTCTCGTTGTCGCGCCCGCCGCGGCCGCCGGTCCAGAACATGATGCGCAAGAAGAAGTCGGAGAGCAGCACGATGATTCCCACCATCGTCACTGCGAGGGTCATGACGAGCACGTCGTAGTTCCGTATATGACTGAGCTCGTGGGCGAGCACACCCTCGAGTTCCACACGGTTCATCCGATCGAGCAACCCGGTGGTGACCGCGACCGCCGCGTGTTTGGGGTTGCGGCCGGTCGAGAACGCGTTGGGCGCGGGATCGTCGACGATGTACAGGCGCGGCTTCGGGAGCCCGCTCGCGATGCAGAGACCCTCGACGAGGTTGTGGAAGCGCGCGTACTCGACCGGATCGGCCGGCTGCGCGTGCGCCATCCGCAGCGCGACCTTGTCGCTGTTGAAGTACGAGACGAACGACGACACGATCACGATGACGGCGACGACTACCAGACCGATCGCTCCCCCGCGCAGGAAGAAGTCGAACGCGATGCCGACCGCGGTGAGCAAGAGGACGAACAGCGCGATGAGCAGGACCGACTTGCGCTTGTTCGCAGCTATCTGTTCGTACACCGGATCCTCGAGACGGATTTGCGGAGGCGCACGCGCCTCAGCGGGAACGCAGGATCAGAACTGGACCTTGGGAACTTCAGTCGAACCCTGCTCGGCCTCGAAGAACTCGCGCTTTTGGAAGTTGAACATCCCGGCGATGAGCACGGTCGGGAAGGTCTGGATCTTCGTGTTGTAGCCCTGCACGCTGTCGTTGTAGAACTGCCGCGCGTACGCGATCCGGTCTTCGGTCGACGTCAGCTCCTCCTGCAGGTTGAGGAAGTTCTGGTTCGCCTTCAGGTCGGGGTAGTTCTCGGACAACGCGAACAGCTGACGCAGGGCACCGGTCAGGACGTTCTCCGCCTGCGCCTGTTGCGCGGGCCCGGCCTGCTGGGCCTGCACCGCACTGGTACGAGCGGCGGTCACCGCTTCGAGGGTCGACTTCTCGTGCGCGGCGTAGCCCTTCACGGTCTCGATGAGATTCGGGATGAGATCGTGGCGCCGCAGCAGCTGCACGCTGATCTGCGACCACGCGGAATCCACCCGGTTGCGGAGCCGGACGGCGCCGTTGAACGCGAAGATGAAGAACAGGACCGCCAGGACGACGATGACGACGATGACGACGACTGCGACCAACGGGAGACCTCCGACGGGGGTAGGCCGTCATTCTACGGAGCGCACCCGCGCGATCCCGTCACCGGCCGGCAGCGGTCAGGCCGGGACGAGGGCCCGGCTGTAGAGCTCCAGGTAGCGCTCCGCCAGGCGCCGCATCGAGAACTGCTCGGCGCGTTCGCGACCGGACGCGACCAGGCGCGCGCGCAGCGCAGGATCGTCGAGGACCCGGCGCAGCGCGTCCCGAAGTGCGGTGACGTCGCCCGGCGGCACGAGGAGCGCGTCCTCGCCGCGGCGCGCAACATTCTGATAGCCCTCGATCTCGGACGCGACGATCGGGGCGCCTGCGGCCATCGCCTCGAGCAGCACGACCCCGAACGACTCGCCGCGCAGCGAAGGCGCGCAGAAGGCGGTCGCGCCACGCAGCAGCTCGTTGCGCGGAGTGTCGGTGACGGTCCCGAACCACTCGACGTCACCGACTGCCAGCCGCTTCAGCTCGTCGGTCTGCGGACCGACACCGACGATCTGCAGTCGCGCGTCGCGGTCGAGGCCCGACCATGCCTCGAGCAATACGTCGAGGCCCTTGCGCGGCTCGTGCCGGCCGATGAAGAGGACGGTCGGCTTGGGCGACGGCGCAGGCGTGGCCGACGCGACCCGTTCGATCTCGATGCCGTTCCACAGAACGGTGTACTCGGCGCCGGTCCAGTTTCCGGCAGCCGTCTCACGCGCCGATTCCGACACCGCGACGCGAAACGTGAGCCGCATCATGAGCGAACGCAGCGCGGGGCGCAGCCACTGATACGGGACTTCGCCAGCCGCGTGGAAGGTTCCGACCATCGGGCCGTTGAAACCGATCAGCGCGCTCACCGTCGGTCCCGGCACGACCGGTTCGTGCAGGTGCACCACGTCGGGTTCCAGTGAGCGCAGCGCTTCGGCCGTGCGCCGCGCGGTCGCGCGGCCCGGGGCGATCGGTGCGATCGAGCCGTTCGACTCCCACTCGACGGTTGGCCCGACGCTCACGATCGTGGCGTCGGGCGGCGGGCCGTCGCACGGAGCGACGATGCGCACGTCGACGTCGAGCTGGCGCAGCTCACGCGCGAGCCCGAGCACCTGCCCCTGCACGCCGCCCGGGCGAGACATGGAGTACGGGCACATCATGGCGACTTTCACGGGCAGGCATCCGTCATCGACACGCAGGTCATCGACACGCAGGCTTCCTCATGCACGGTCGCTCGGCCAGTTGGGCTGCAACAGGTGCCACTGCGCGGGCTCGGCCCGGATCAGCTGCTCGAACTCGTGCGCCAGGCATTGCGTGATTCGGGCAACGTCCTCGCGCAGGCTCCCCCGCCGGTCCGTCGGGATCGGCGGCCGGACCTCGCCGTGATGGCTCCGCCCCGGACCGAAGTAGACCGCGACGGGCGTCAGCGCCGCACCCGTCCGCAACGCGAGGGTCGCCGGACCAGCCGGAAGAGTGGTCCGCTCTCCGAAGAACTCGACCTCGACCCCGTCGCCGGTGAGGTCGCGGTCGCTGAGCAGGCACACGATGCGATTGTCGCGGAGCGCTTTGAGCACCCGGCGGGACACGTCGGGGCCGATCGGCACGACCTCGAGGCCTATCGCCTCACGCTGGCGCGCGAACCATTCGAACAGCTCCGGCGGCTCGAGCGGTTCGACCACCGCGAGCATGTGATGGCCCTGCGCCGCCATCCAGGCGGCGGCCCACTCCCAACCACCGAGATGCGGCAACGCCAGGATGACTCCGCGACCGGCCGCGAGGCCGTCGACAATGTGCTCGTAGCCGTTGATCGTAAAGTTCGGCACGACTGCACCGTTGCGGACGTCGGCGGGCAGGCGGAAGATCTCGAGCCAGTAGCGCCCGTACGACTCGAAAACCTCGTCCACGGCGCGCCGGTCGGTACGACCGCCGACGCGCCGCTGATGGCGCGCCGACATCCGCCGGTTCGCGGACTGCGGCCATGAACCGACCCGCCCGACCGCCCGGCCGAGCCCGGGCAACAGCGGGGCCGGAACCAGTTGCGCGGCCCGCGCGGCGCCGCGATAGGCGAAGACCGTCAGTTGGTCTCGTACTCCGACCACGGGACGGGTCAGGGGCGGGCGCCGCGCCGTTCGGAGCGGTGCCGCGCGCGCGGGCGCTGTCCGTCGAGCCGCCGGGCCGTCCACCACGAACGCAGCTGGGTGCCGGCGCGGTCGCCGACGCGCGGGTGGACGCGTGACGGTGTCGGGCGACCGGCCAACCGGTACACGCGCACGAACCGCTGGATCGCGGTGAGCCCGGTGAGCACCAACATGAGCCAGAGCATCGGGACGAGGATCGGAAAGGCCAGCGCGATGCCCAGGAGGACGAACCTCTCGGCGCGCTCCATGAGCCCTCCGCGCGCATCGAGACCGAGGGACTCCGCGCGCGCCCGCTCGTAGGAGACGAGCATCGAGCACGCGGCGACCGCGAACGCCAGGATCGGCAGGTACGACGAGCGCGCCGCGAGGTACCACGCGACACCGCCGAACAGCAACGCGTCGGACACTCGGTCGCTGACGGAGTCGAAGAACGCGCCGCGCGGGCTCGCCTGGCCGCTACCGCGCGCGATCGAACCGTCGAGAAGATCGCTGACGCCCGCGACGACCAGGCCGACGACGGCCCAGATGAGGTGGCCCGACGCGATGAGCACCGCCGTCGCAAGCGAGCACAGGAGCCCGAACGCCGTGAGCGCGTCGGCGGAGACGC
>DATJAA010000009.1:0-3608 GCA_035516815.1 Acidimicrobiia bacterium
AGCTGGGCGGACCGACGGCGCCGACCGCGGCGACGGTGCCGGCCGCGGGAAGCGCGCAACACGCGGCCGCGGCCAACAGCACGCCGAGCAGCCGCCGCGCGCGGGCACCGGGACGATTCGACCGATCAACACCAGAACGCAATTGCCGAGACCTCTCTACGAAACCTGCAGTGATATTCGGACGCCGGGCCGCAGATCTGTACCGCCGATCGCCCTTCGAATCCTCGCCTGCACCACACCGCGTACCGTGGGTCCGCTCGCGGCCGATCGGGAGACCGCCTGGTAGCGTCATCGCCGCGTGGGCGACAAAATTGTCTGGTTTCGGCCGTTCGGACAACGCTCGTTCGCGATCACGGGCGACGATCACGATGTCGGCGTCGTGGGCGAGCTCGACCGGTCCGGCGGTCACTACCAACACGAGTTCGGTCTGTTCGCGCGCAGCATCGTCGAGCCCGACGACGTGATCGTCGACGGGGGCGCGCATATTGGCGTCGTGACGATCATGCTGGCGAGTCTCTGCCCCGCGGGGCGCGTCTACGCGTTCGAGCCCGCGGCAGCAAGTCGCGCGCACCTCGTCGACAACATCGCCGCGAACGGGCTCGCGAACGTCGTCGTAGAGGAGGCGGTGCTGTACGACACCGACGACGGCGTCGTCTTCGCTTTCGACTCGATGTTTCCCGCCGGGAGTCACGTCGACGCGGCCGGGACGCGTAGCGTGTCGACGCGCCTCGACACCTGGGCGCGCGATCGGAACATCGAGCGACTCGACCTGCTCAAGCTCGACGTCGAGGGCTCCGAGATCGCCGTACTCGGCACCGCGCGCGAATTGTTCCGGCGGTTCCAACCGACGACCGTCGTCGAGTGCAACCCGGTTGCCCTGAAGCGGTTCGGCCACGGTTCGTACCGCGAACTTGTGTCGCTGCTCGAGTCGCTCGGCCCGAAGGTCGGCGTGCTGGATCCGCAGGGTCGGTTCCTGCCGATCCTCTCGGCTACGCACCTCGACCTCGTGCTCGCCGACCGGGGCGTCGTGGATATCGTCGGCCTCGCGCCCCGGCATCGAGCCGGCCGGATCCGCAGCAACGTCTTGGCCGCGCGCAGCCTGCTGCAGCTCTCACGCAAGTACAACCGGCGCAGGCCGGCCGAGAACAAGATCGTCGAACCGGTCATCGACATCGGCACACCCGCGGCGGCGACGCTTTCGGGTGGGGCCGGCGCGCTGGTCGTGGTGCCCGTAACCATCTTCAACCGGACCCGTTGGTGGCTGTCGTCGGCGTTCCCGTACCACCCCGTTCACGTCGCCTACCGCGTCCTCGACGCCGGCGGCACGATCGTCGTCGCCGACGGTCACCGCACGGTTCTGCCCGCTCCGCTCGGGCCCGGCCAATCGGTCGCGCTGGACGTAAAGGTCGAGCTGCCCGCGGTTGCGGGTGAGTACGTGGTGTCGATCACCCTCGTCCAGGAGGCCTTCGCCTGGTTCGACGAGCTGAACCCGCGCTGCTCCGGCCGCGTGTCCGTGCGCGTCGCCTGAGCAACCGGCCGCCGGAGCCGGCCCTCGAGAGCGGCCCCGTGACGCGGCGCGGGTCAGACGAACGCGTGAACGATCGCGCGGTACTCCTGCTGCGCGTGACGGCGGCGGCGCGCCGCGTTCCCTCGGGGTGGGCCCTGGACAACCTGCGTACTCGCGAATCCCGCGGCGCGGGCGAGCGCCTCGATCGCCTCGACGTTCGGTTGGTACCAGTTGCCGAAGTCGTGGTTGAGATCGGAGCCGGCGTGGAACTTCAGCAGGCTCTGGCCGCGCGATCCCGGCACGCGTACCGCCGCCGTCTCGATGACCGCGACCTCGCGTGTCACCGTGCGCACGCGCTCGAGGCATGTGAGCGGCTCCTTCATGTGATAGAGCACGCCGAGATAGAGAACGACGTCGAAGCGGCCCAGCGCGTCGAGGTCGACCGTGGTGAAGTCGGCGAGCACCGGCTCGACCTTGCTGTCGAGCGCCGCCTTGGCGAGATCGAAGCCCCGGCGCCCGGGGAGCTCCGGCCGGAAGAACTCCGTCGTGTCGCGCGATTGATCGGGGAGCACGCCGCGCTCGCGACACTCGTTCCAGTACCGGTCGCGCGCCTCGAAGTCAACTCCCCAGACGTAGTGATCGAGCGCGACGACGCGGGCCGCGCCGCTGCGCTCGGCGAGGAACGAGTAGTAGCCGTCCCACGCACCGATGTCGAGCACCGACTTGCCGGCGAAGTCGGGCAACTGGTCGAGCGTGACGGTCGCGTCCGGATCGGAGAGGCCCTTCGTCGTGACGCCGCGGCCGAGGTCGATCGAATGGAACCATGCGAACGAGTCCGCCCGTGCGCGAAGTTCGTCCGGCGCCAGCACGTTCAGATCCTATTCAGCGGATCCTCAACCGTGCACGGACCGGGAGGTGATCCGACGGCGTCGCCGCGAGCACCTCGCCGCCGATCGGCTCGATCCCCCCGCGCACGAGTATGTGGTCGATCTGGCTGTGCGGCCGGCGCGAGTTGTACGTCCGGCCGCGTACGGGCCGGTCCCATCCGCGCATGATCGCGCCGACGGGTGGGCCCCAGAAGTTGAAGTCGCCCGCCAGGACCTGCGCGCCGTTTGCGGCGAGATTCCCGCGCAAGGTCAGCAGATGCCGGATCGGCGCGAGGCGCCACACCTTCGACGAGACGTGCAAGCCGATGAGCTCGACGCGCGTGCCCGCCACCTCGACGGTGAGAGCGAGCGCGTGCCGCAATCCGGTTGCGTCCGTGGGGACGATGCCCATCGGGATGAGCCGGCGTTTCAGCACGGGAAAGCGCGAGCAGACCGCGAGCTCCCACTTGCCGCCGCGCGGCACTGCGGCGCGATCGCTGTTGCGCGTCCGCGGCCGGAGCGCGAGCGGCATGAGCTCCACCGTGTCCACGTGGTAGCCCTCGTCGCGCAGCGGCTCGAGCATCCCGACGCCCTGATCGTCGCGCCACGACTCCGCGACGACGACGAGGTCGGCTCCGAATCCGAGCACGACGCGCGCGGCGTCGTAACGAACGCCGCGGAACCGGCCGTACCGCCCGAATCCCCAGTGTGCGTTGAACGCCGCGACGGTGAAGTCGCGCTCAGATGCCGATTCGTTGGGCAAGCAGCTCGCGGTGGTACGTGGGGTCGCCGAGGTAGATCTCGGAGCTCTTGGCGCGCTTGAAGTAGAGGTGCGCGGGGTGCTCCCAGGTGAACCCGATACCGCCGTGGATCTGGATGTTCTCGGCCGTCGCGTGGAAGTAGGCCTCCGAGCAATATGCCTTCGACAGCGCGGCGACCACCGGGAGCTCGTCGTTGTCCTCGGCCGCGGCCCAGGACGCGTAGTACGCCGCCGACTTGCCCGACTCGACCTCGAGCAGCATGTCGGCGCACTTGTGCTTGATCGCCTGGAACGACCCGATGGGGCGGCCGAACTGAACGCGCACCTTCGCGTACTCAACCGACATCTCGAGCACCTTCTGGGCGCCGCCCATCATCTCGTTGGCCAGCGCGACCGCGGCCTGGTCGAGCACCTTGGAGAACGCCGGCCAACCGCCGCCCGGCGTGCCCAGCGGCGTCGCGTTCACGTTATGGAA
>DATJAA010000010.1:0-10445 GCA_035516815.1 Acidimicrobiia bacterium
GCGCCGGCGATGCGCCGGCCCGACGTCGATCAGCTCTCCGATCGGTACGTGCCCCGGCGTCCCCTGATGTCGCACGGAACCCCTGCCTCTCGCCGACGAAATGGACGCTCCATTCGCCGATCAGACGCTCGAACGGTGAAACAGACCGAGAAACAACCGTGAGATAGACGCTCACCGCCCGCCCCCGGTTGCACAATCCGCCAACAGTTTGGGAGTTGACCCCCCCTATCCGTGAGTGAGCGTGCCCACCTGGCCAAGGTTGTGCCCACCTGGGCAGGGTTGCGCCCACCTGGGCAAGCGTCCGCGCCGGCGCGGACGGCGCGGGCCGCGCGGAGTTACTCCGTTTGGGCCAGGCGCGCCTTGAGACCCGAGATCGCGTCGATCGGACCCGGATCGACGTCGTTCTGCAGCGCCAGGTAGCAACTCGTCCAGTCGCCGACGTACATGAGGTCCAGCAACTGCGCGAGTCTCCCCTCGCCGTCGGCCTCGACCGGCAGTATCTGGTGCACGCATTCCTCCACGAGCTCGCGCGTCGCGTCGAACCTCAACTGCAGGCGCTTGTGCTCGAAACCGTGCCGCAGCTCGACGACGGAGACGACCTGCCGCGTGACGTCACCGTGCTGGCCCCAGCCGCATATCTCGTTGTGGTCGAGTTCGGGATGCTGGTTCCAGTAGGCGGGCGCCTTCGCGTTCTCGTTCATGTCGCACTTCCAGCGGTACGCGGCAACCCCACCCAGCGCGCCACCTCCATAGATGACCGGGATCGTCCGTCCCAGATGCCGGGCGATCTCTCGAGCCGGATTCGCGGCGCCGGTGATCGACGGAAGGCAACGGTCGCGACGGCGCGCGAGCTGGGCCTGCGCGGTGACGAGATTCGCATGCGCGCCGGGCGCGAAGCCCATGCGAAACAGGGTGACGAGCACCGGCGCCAGCAGCGCACCGATCGCCGCCCGGGGCATGAGCCCGTTGGGGCACCAGAGGTGGAGCCCGCCCGCATCCCGCGCGACGTCGGCGAGCCGGCCGCCGCCGGAGACGGCAACCAACTGGGCGCCTCGCTCCACCGCGCTCGACGCCATCGACACCGTCTCCTCCGTGTCCCCCGAATAGGACACCGCGATCGCGAGCGTCTCCGGACCGACGAACGCGGGCGTGCGGATCTGTTTCAACACCGTGATAGGTACCGGAAGCTCGTCGTTGAACGCGGCCGCGACGACGTCACCGACGATGCCGGAGCCGCCCATCCCGAGTACCACGATGTTGCGGACGGGACT
The DNA here is from genome assembly GCA_035516815.1 of Acidimicrobiia bacterium. Classification (GTDB taxonomy): domain Bacteria; phylum Actinomycetota; class Acidimicrobiia; order IMCC26256; family PALSA-610; genus PALSA-610. The sequence goes on from DATJAA010000010.1 coordinate 1,272, forward strand.
GGGGTCGGGAAAGGCGTCGGCGTGAACCGCGCCCGCGGTCTCGTGCGCGTGCGCGAGTTGCTCGGGCAGCTCCGCGACGGCGCCGAGGAAGTCGAGGCTGTCGATCGTCACGGCTCGAAGGTGGGTTTCACACCCTCGCTCTCGGCCTTCTGGATGAGTCGGTCGTGCTCCGCGTCGTCGACTGTCTCGGCGTCGTCGATGAGCAGGTCTGGGATGTCGCCGTCGAGCACGCGGTAACGCCGGCGGAGCCGCGGGTTGTACAACGCCTGTTCGTCGGCGAAGTACAGCAGCGGTCCTTTGTCCTGCGGGCACGCGAGGATCTCGAGCAGCTTGGGGTCGAGCGCCATGGCGCGCAGACTATCGGCGTCGCGCCGAGTGTCGCCCGGCGAGGTTCAGCTCGCCCGGACGACGGCCAACACCTCGCGCGTGTGCGCGTCGCACTGATCCGCGTCAGCCGCCTCGAGATTCAGCCGCAACAAGGGTTCGGTGTTGCTCGGCCGCAGGTTGAACCACCACTCGCCGAAGTCGACGGTCAGGCCGTCGAGCCGATCCTGGGGCTCGGCCGAGAAGTGCGCCGCCACTCGTTCGATGACCGCCTGTGGGTCGTCGACACGGGAGTTGATCTCGCCACTCTGCACGTAGCGCTCGAAGGGCTTGCGGAGCTCCGACAGCGGCACGCCCGCGCGGCCGAGTTGTTCGAGGACGAGGAGCGCGGCGATCGAACCCGAGTCGGCGCGCCAGTTGTCACGAAAGTAGTAGTGCGCCGAGTGCTCACCGCCGAAGATCGCGCCGGTCTCCGCCATGATCTGCTTGATGAAGGAATGGCCGACCCGCGCGCGCACCGGTGTTCCGCCGTGTTCGCGGATGATCTCCGGCACCGCGTGCGAGCAGATCAGGTTGTAGACGACGGTCTCTCCGGGATTGCGGTCGAGAATTCCCGCCGCGACGATCGCGGTCGTCGTGGAACCGCTCACCGGCACTCCCTTGTCGTCGACGAGGAAGACACGGTCGGCGTCGCCGTCGAACGCGAGCCCGATGTCGGCATTCAGGTCGAGCACCGCGCGCTGAAGATCCTTCAGGTTCTCGGGCTGAATCGGATCCGCGGGGTGATTCGGGAACGTGCCGTCGAGGTCGCCGTACAAGACGGTGAGCGAGAAGGGCAGGCCGTCGAACACGCGGGGAACGACGAGACCGCCCATACCGTTGGCCGTGTCGGCCACGACCCGGAGCGGCTTCAGGGTCGACTCGTCGACGAAGGAGCGCACGTGCTCACCGAAGGCGTCCAGCATGTCGACGTGCTCGACCTTGCCCGCGCTCTCACCGCGCGAGATGACGCCGGACGCGACCATCTCCTTGATCTGTTGCAACCCGCTCTGTTCCCCGACCGGCGCGGCGCCGGCCCGGCACAGCTTCACGCCGTTGTACTGCGGTGGGTTGTGGCTTGCGGTAAGCATCGCGCCGGGCGCGTCGAGACGGCCGGACGCGAAGTACACGAGGTCGGTCGACGCGAGGCCGACGTCGGTCACGTCGGCGCCGGCAAGGGTCGCGCCCTCGATGAACGCGGCCGCGAGCGGTTCCGACGACTCGCGCATGTCGTGACCGACGACCAGGTTCTGCGCCCCGGTGAAATGTGCGAAGACGTTCCCGATCCGGCGGACGAGCGCCTCGTCGATGTCGTCGGGATAGACACCGCGGATGTCGTAGGCCTTGAAGACTCCGTCGAGGAGGACTCCGTCGAGCGACACTGCTCCCACCCACTTCCGAAAAGCGGCACCGGCGTCAGGGCCGGGTCATGGTAGCGCCGGCTCGGGCTCGCTCCTATCAGGCGGCTCGTCGTCGGATGTTTCCTCGAGCGTGTCACCGGATGGTCCGTCGTCCGCGATCGACGCGTCGCCGCCACCCGCACCAGTACCTGGGTCGCCGGACGAATCACGGCCACCGTCGTTCCCGGCGGCAAAACGTTGCGCGCCCGTCCACAATCCGAGCAATGCGAGGCCGACCGCGCCACCGATCGTAATGATCCGCCCGGCCCAGTCGGCCTTCGTCAGCCCGTACGACAGCTCGACGTGTGACGAGGTCGGGATGACCACCATCATGTTCGGAGAGAGGCGGTAGGGACCCTTCGCGCCGGAGACTTTCCAGTTCGGGAAGTACGACTCCTTGACCTCGACAGCCTTCCCGATTTGCGACACGTCGAACGAGATCTTGTCGACGGACGTGTGCACGTTGCTGACCTGCGTGGGCGTGACCGGGGTCGGTCGCACGGACGCGAGATCGTTGTACTCGACGCGCTGCCAATCGCTCGGGCCCGACTGAGCGTAGGGAATGCCGAGGAGCGAGCGGTCGTCCCACCACGGCGCGGTCTCGCACTCCCAGCCCGCGAGCTGCGGTTCGGGACCGCTCGCGGTGTCCCAGGGCTGGTTCCAGCAACTGGAGTAGCTGCCGCCGGGGGCCGACTTGAGCACGACGGGATCGCGATCCATGCCCACCACGAGATCGCTGTCGGCGACTTGGAAAACCTTCCAATCCCGCAACTGGCTGTTGTCGGGTCCGGCGATCGTCGGGCTCTGCGGGATGTCCTTCACGAGCGTCAGGTTCTTGTTCGCGGCGGCGAGCCGCTGCATCTGGGGTGTCCAGGCCATGTAGTAGCGGACACCGAGCATCTGCATGTGCCGTACGCAGAGGTCGAAGTCGGACTCCGGGCTTCCGTACACGAGACCGCGAACAGGATTGGACGGGTGCTGCGCACATTCGGCGACGGTGAGGAAGTGATAGTCGGTCGTGGCGGACGATTCGAAGTAGATGCCTTCCATCGAATCGATCTTCCCGTGGGTGAACAGCGGGAGGAGCTCCAACGCCAAGCTGGTGCCGTAACTGTTGATCGCATCGGGATCACCCGACGACGGCTCCCACAGCGCGCGGCCGTCGCCATGCTCATCGGCCACCTGCTCCATGCCGGCCATGACCGCGTGATACTGCGGGTAGTCCTCTTTGCTCTCGTAGCCCGAGTAGTTCCACGCCGCCCAGCTGCGTATCAACACGGCCGGGTTGTCGTCGGTCGCCTCGAAACCGCGATGGATCGCGAACGCGCTGCCGAACATGAGCGCGACCGCGAGGGTGATCGCGGAGATGCGCCGGGCGTGGCCCCGCACCGCGTCGGTGTCCAACTCCGGTGGGGCCTGCCAACCCTCGGGGTCGTGATCGAAGCGGCGCTCGGCGAGCACCCACGCCGCTTCCTTGCGGAGCTCGGGCGCGACCGTCGATTCGTCGGCAGTCGCGATCTCGGCCCACGCGCGGGCGCGCGCGTCCTGCAGATCGCCGTCGCGTATCCAGCGATAAGCACCGGTCGCGACCAGCGCGACGAGCCGCGCGATCTCTGTCGCGCCCATTGCCGCGATCAGCGCCCACGTCAGCAGCCAGAACGGCAGGAAGCGCGTGTTCCAGATCGTCTGCTCCGGCCACTCGATGAACATGACGCCGACGACCATCGCGAGCACCAGCAGGACAAGGGTCGAGCGGCGGCGGTACCAGCCGGCCGCGACGATCGCCACGCCGGCGAGCAGCCAGATCCACCATGGCATCCACAGCGTCGGCGAGAAGTGCTTGACCGGATTCGCGTTCGTGTCGAGCGGCGGCCGTGACACCGCGTTCCACAGACCCTGCAGCGTGAAGCGGACGGGTCCGGGGAGCGGCATCCACGACGGCAACTTGAAGTTGCCCTTCGGGAACAGCTTCTCGTACCGCATGCTCTGCGTGTACGGCTGCTGCCAGAGCAGCGGCAGCAGCCACACCGCGCTCAGAGCCACTGCGACGAGACCGACGGGGACGGCGATCGCCCATGTGCGCCACGGCCGCCGCGTCAGCCAGATCAACACGGCCGCGATCGCGACAAAGATCGCGACGACGATGTGCGACATGATCGCGAGCGCGATCAGCACCGCCGGCAGCCATCGACGGCGTCCGGTGTCGAGCGTGTACGCGAGCGCGCCCAGACCGAACAGCGCGAACGCGAGCGCGATACAGAACGAGAACTCGCCCGCGAGCGTGCTCGCGATATTCCCGCCGTAGATCTGCCAGTCGGTCCGGGTCTGCACGAGCGTGCCGAACGCGGCGATCGCGAACGCGGGCGGGGCCGGCCAGGGCGCGCGCAGGCCCTTCGCGAAGTAGTACGCGGCCGCGGGAAGCATGAGCGGACCGGACACCGTCACGAGCTTGAACGCGACGTTGTACGGCATGACGAGGTTGAGCGCCCCGACCATGAGCGCCGGGACCGGGAAGTAGTACTGGCCGACCGGGAATCCGGCGTACCAATCGGGGGCCCAACCCGAGAGGCGAAGCTTCGGGAACCAGTTGTGGATCAAGAACTGCGGCCACCACACGTGGGCGCCCATGTCGCCGCCGTTGGTCGTCGTGTTCCGGAACAGGTCGCCGAACTCGAAGCTGCCGAGATGGAGCAGGGACCAGTTGTGGCCGGAGTCGACGATGCAGAACACCAGGAAGGTGCAGACCGCGACGACACCCCACCCGATGGCCCGTTCCCAGAGCGCGCGCGGTTGATCGTCCTCGTCGAGAGATGAGACCTCAGCCCGAACCGGAGCCTCGTGGGCGACGGTCGTCACGGCTCCGGATTCCGTCGTGGGAGCAGCCACCGTGGAAAGGATGCCAGATGGCGCCCGAAATTCGGACTCACCCATCCGCCGGAACCGGCGGCCCTCCCCGTCAGTTCCCCGCGCGGGCGAGCTCCAGGACCTCGTTCAGCGAGAGCACACCCACGTCGTCCTGCCACGTGTTGGCTTCACACTTCGAACAACGATGGAACACGATCTCCCGACCTGCGACCCGCATGCGGATCGTGATCAGGACCGTCTTCGCACATCCTGTGCAAACCAGCATTCCGTGCCTCCCTGACACCGCGCCGGTGGTGTTGGTCGGCATCCGCGACGCCCATCTGAAGGCCCCGGAGGGTGACTTTCGCCACCCGACCCGGTCCATGCGAGCGAAAAGTGGCGGTTCTGCAGACGACACCGGGTCGAGGTGCGCCCTACAAGGCCAACAGCGTGGTCACCAAGTTGAACCCGATGTGCATCATGATCGACGCCGAGAGGTTTCCCCGGCGGACCGCGACGATCCCCGACACTGCGCCCAGAAGGTACAGAGCGGGCACGACCGCGAGGTCGCCGATCGTCGGGCTCAGCATGGGGTGCGCCAGCGCGAACACGAGCGCCTGCACCATCACCGCCATCTCGGGGGACATTCGGCGCCGGAGCGCACGGAGCAGCAGGCCCCGGAACAACAGCTCCTCGCACACGGGCGCGACGAACGCGGCGACCACGGCGAACACCGCGAGCTTCGCCCCGCTCGCATTGTCGAGGTCGTTGACGACTTGCTGGTGCGCGTTCGCGATGTTCACAAGTGGAGCAATGAGCGCGGTGCCGACCAGGAACAGGCCGAGGCCGGCGAAGGGCGCCCACCAATCCTGGATCCGCAGCGTCAGCCCGAAGTCCTGCCTTGCGGAGCGGCCCTTGTAGCGCGCGACGAGGACCACGCTGACGAACCATGTTCCGAACTGCCCGATCGTCGAGAGCGCAGTCGTCAGCGCGCCGACGTGGCCGGACGTATCGCCGGTGACCGCGAATCCGACGCTGGCGCCGACGAGTGAGGCAAAAATGCCCGCGAAGTAGATCCAGATGAAGTCGCCGAGTCCCCAGCGCAGACGCGGCGACACCGGTTCCGGCTCGCCCCCGGGTGACGGCGAGGCAGCTCCCGGTTCCACCGGCGCAGGCTAGCGAGCGCTCGATCGCGGCCGATCGACAGGGTGAGACGCGGCGAGGTGAACGCGCAGGGCGGCGCGCGACGAATAGGCCGGGAACGGGAAACATCGCCCGTCCGCCATACGATGGGAGCCGTTCGACTCCAGTGGAGATTCATTCATGAGCCCAGGCCCCGAAGATCAGTGGCGCCCGCCGGAGCCTCCGGGTCGTCCGCCGCGGCCCGGTCAGTCCGGCCCGCTTCGCACCGGCAACCGCCCGAAGTGGATGCCGTGGCTCATCATCGGGCTGATCGTCGCGGTTTTCTTGATCTGGCGCGCCGCGCCCACGTCAACGCCCGCGCAGGCGAAGCTCGACTATGGCGACTTCCTGACGCTCGTCGGCCAGGATCACGTATCCAGCATCAAGTACGACGCGTCGAGCGGGAAGATCACCGGCGAGTTCACCAAGGGCTTCACGAAGGACGGGAAGACCGACTTCGTCACGCAGGGCCAGATAAACCAGCTCCCTGACGCCGACATCGCATTGCTCAACGCGCACCACGTCGCGCGGAACTACAAACCCCGCTCGAGCGACATCCTCGGGACGCTGCTCATCTACCTGCTGCCGCTGTTACTGATCGGCGCGGTCTGGTTCTTCATCGCGCGACGCGCGCAGGGCCAGATGGGCGCGGTCATGAACATCGGACGCTCGCGCGCCAAGGTGTACAACACCGACAAGCCGAAGACGACCTTCGCCGACGTGGCCGGTTACGGCGCGGTGAAGGAGGAGATCACCGAAGTCGTCGGGTTCCTGAAGCAGCCGGGCAAGTTCAAGGAGATCGGTGCGCGTATCCCCAAGGGCGTGCTGCTGGTCGGCCCGCCCGGTACCGGCAAGACCCTCATCGCGCGAGCCGTGGCGGGCGAGGCCGGCGTGCCGTTCATCTCGATCACCGGCTCCGACTTCATGGAGATGTTCGTCGGCGTGGGCGCGGCACGAGTGCGAGACCTCTTCCAAACGGCGAAGAAGCAGGCGCCGGCCATCATCTTCGTGGACGAGATCGACTCGATCGGTCGCAAGCGGGGCGCCGGTCTCGGCGGCGGGCACGACGAGCGCGAGCAGACGCTGAACCAGATGCTCGCGGAGATGGACGGTTTCGAGGCGACCGAGGGAATCGTGATGATGGCGGCGACGAACCGTCCCGACGTCCTCGATCCCGCGCTGCTCCGGCCCGGCCGCTTCGACCGCCAGATCCTGGTTCCGCTGCCGACGCTCGACGAGCGCATCGAGATCCTCAAGGTCCACATGCGGGACAAGAAGATGAGTCCCGACGTCGACGTGAACGTCGTTGCCCGCGGCACCCCTGGAATGAGCGGTGCCGATCTCGCCAACCTCGTGAACGAGGCCGCGCTGTTCGCAGTACGGCGGGGTGCCAACGAGGTGCACCGGGAAGACTTCGACGCCGCGCGCGACCGCGTGCTGATGGGCCTGAAGCGCGAGTCGCTCGCATTGTCCGAAGAGGAGAAGGAGATCATCGCGTATCACGAAGGCGGTCACGCGGTCTGTGCGTACGTGCTCGAACATGCCGACCCGTTACACAAGGTGACGATCCTGCCCACGGGTATGGCGCTCGGCGTGACGCACCAGCTTCCGGTCGAGGAGCGCCACATCTACAAGCGCGAGTACATCGCCGACTCGCTCGTCGTGCGCCTCGGTGGCCGCGTCGCCGAAGAGCTCATCTTCGGGCACCAGTCCACCGGCGCGCAGAACGATCTCGTCGGGAACACCGAGCTGGCGCGCAAGATGGTGCGCGAGTGGGGGATGTCCGATCGGATCGGCCCGATGGCGTGGGGTTCGCAGGGCGCGGTGTTCCTGGGCGAGGATCTCATGCACACGCGCGACTACTCGGACGAGACCGCTCGCGTCATCGACGAGGAAGTCGAGCGGATCCTGCGCGACGAAGAGGACCGCTGCCGCAAGGTGCTCACCGAGTACCGGCCGGGCCTCGACGCGGTCGCCAAGGCGCTGCGCGAGCGGGAGACGTTGAGCGGCGAAGAGGTCGCCGAGACGGTCGACCAGGCGATGGGACGCAAGGTCGGCGGTCCCCGGCTCGTGACGACCGCCGAGGGCTCCGAGGTACCCGCGGAGCCGCTCGTTCCATCCCCGACCGCCGATCTCGACGGCGACATCGTCCGGGCCGCCAGCCCGAACGGAGAGAACCCGAACCGAGAGAGCTCCAACGGCGGCAGCTCCAACGGAGAACGGCGGGAACCGGCGGCGCCCGTCGAACCGCAGCACGGTTACGGCGAGTGAGCGCCGCGCGCCGCGATCACTCCTCGGCGCGAACCTCGGCCACCACGCTCCACAGGTCGCCTGCCGCGAACGCCCCCAGCATCGAGGCGCGCACCACGCCCTCCGCGTCGGCGACGAGCGTCATCGGCGCCGCGTCGATGTGATACCGCTCGTGCAACTCGGGGTTCGCGAAGTATTCGACCTCCGAGACGGCGACCTCGTCGGACTCGAGCGACGCGGCTTTCTCGTAGAGGCCGCCGCACGAGTCGCAGTTCTTCGAGGTGAACAGCACGACGAGCCACGATGCGTCCGGACGCGCGAAGTCGTGGCGGTCGAGCTGGGCCGGAAAGTCGCCACGGGCTCGAGTCGGTGCGTCGTTACGCCGGCGATGCTCGAGCCACCAGGCCAGCGCGGCGAGAACGACGAACAGCCCCACCCCCACCGCGATGCGTACGGCCGCGGTCATCAGCCGGCAACGCCGTTCGATGCACCGGCCTCGTCCTGCGTCACGATCAAGCGCTCGGCATAGATCGGCACGGTGGAATCGACCGTCAGCGCCGCGTCGACCTTCGACGGCGACCTCCCGCCGTTGTACCGGATCGTGACCTGTCGACCGGGCGCCACGGTCAGGTGTTGAAACGCCGACCGGTTGTCGATCCGGCCGTTGTGGACGGCACCGATGCTGACCGACGCGGGAACCGCCCCCGGATTCACGAACGAGAGATCGGTCTCGCTCTCGCCGGGGACGGTGCTACGAGCAAAAGTCCACGCGGTCGCCGGAACGAGTCCGCCGAGGAGCGAGGTCGTCCCGCCGCCGTCCGCCAGGGCGAATCGATCCACAGTCTGCGCGACGATCGCGATACCCGACTCGGAACGGATGTCGAGGCTGTACCGAACACCCGACGGAACGCTGATGCAGGCCTTCGCACGCGACGACGCCGGGCACTGCCCGATCTGTACCCACGCGACATCGTCCTGCGCAAGGTTCAGGCTCGCGGGCGCGATTGCCGCCTTCGGCGACTGCGCCGCGGCCTGGATGTCGACCTGGGCGGCATCGTCGCCTACGTTCGTGATCGCGACGTACGACGACGAGTCGCGGCGCGCGATGCCGCCGGCGAAGCTCCAGTGCATCGCC
>DATJAA010000011.1:0-2209 GCA_035516815.1 Acidimicrobiia bacterium
CAGGAGCGAGCCGCGCGCTCAGGTGACGACGATCCCGTCGAGAGACTCCTTCGGGGGCGGCACCTTTGGGTCCATCTCCTCGAGCGCCGCGAGCAGGATGGTGGCCGCCGCCACGCCGGAGACCCATTTGTGGTCGGCCGGAACCACGTACCACGGTGCCCATTTCGTGGAGGTCGCCGCGATCGCCGCGTCGTAGAGACGCGTGTACTCGTCCCACTTCTCGCGGGTGTCGAGGTCGGCTCGCTCGAACTTCCAGCGCTTGAGCGGATCGTCGAGCCGCGCCTGCAGCCGCTCCCGCTGTTCGTCCTTGCTGATGTGCAGGAAGATCTTGACGATGGTCGTTCCCTCGGCGGACAACATCTCCTCGAACGCGTTGATGTGCTCATAGCGCCGCTTGCGCTTGCGATCGTCGATCGCACCGATGACCTGGGCGGTGACGACGTCCTCGTAGTGCGAGCGGTCGAAGATCCCGATGTCACCGCGCTCGGGAAGTACCCGGTGAATACGCCACAGGAAATCGTGCGCCGCTTCGACGTGCGTCGGCGCCTTGAAGGACTCGACGTTGCAACCTTGGGGGTTCAAGCCGGTGAACACCCGCTTGATCGTGCCGTCTTTACCCGACGCGTCGAGCCCTTGCAGCACGAGCAGGACCGCGCGCGCGTTCTCGGCGTACAGCCGCTGGTGCAGGACGCTGAGGCGCCGGGTCAGCTCCTCCAAGTCAGCTTGCGCGCGGGTCTTGTCGACGCCGAGGCGGTCGTCCGTCGAGCGGTGCTCGAGGTCGGGCTTCGTTCCGGGCTGGATCAGGCAACGGTCGCGCATGACGGGACGGTATCCCGCCCTGTCGTCGCTACTGCATGTGCTCGGTCCAGTGGTAGCCGTCCCAGTAACGCCAGTGTCCGGAACCCCACGGATCCGGGTACCAGCCGGGCGGAGCCGACGCGAACGCGGCACGGACGCGCCCGCGCCGGATCGATCCTACGATCAAGAGAACGAGACCCGTCACGAAGACGAGTCCGCCGAGTGCGGCGAGCCCGAACCAACCGAGAACGGACTGGACGGTCGCACCGAACGGGCGCGCGACCGCAACGCCCTTCTGCGAGGTGGCGCGCACCGCGATCGTGTACTCGCCCGGAGCCGCAGCCGTGAAGCGAACCGCGCCCACGTAGCGCTCACCGGATATCGACAACGTCTCGACGACCGAGCCGCGGTCGCGAACCTCGACGCCCGAACCGTCCGGCGCGGTCACGGTCACGTCTTCCGGCGAAATCGTGACTGCGTCGTTCCCGGAGAACGTCGAGCCGAGCGAGTCGCTCCCCGTCGCCTCGTAGAGCAGGTACTCGCCCTTGCCGAGTTGCAGGCGCACGGTATCGGGAGCCTCGAACCGGTACGACGTGGTAACGGCCCGGACCACGGGCACGATCCCCGCGACCAATGTGGGGACGGCGACACCGATTCCGAGGACCATGAGCACGACGGCGAGGCGCAGGCTCGGCCCGGGCGGCCGGGGTTTCGACGCGTTGGTCGTCGCTTCCACACTCTCATCATCGCCCGCGGACACCGCCCGGTCGCGATTCCGGTGGTATACGAGAACGATGCCGACACCGATCGCCGCGGACGCGTGACTCGGTGAACGGGGTCAATCCCGACCGGCGTCCCCGGAACCGGCGTATCAGCATCCCGCGCGTCCTCATGCTGGTCGTCGCGGCCATCTCGTTTCACGTCGTTGCGCCGAGCGTCGTCGACGTGCTCGGGTCGTGGCCGCGCGTCTCCAGCGTCGCGCCCGCGTGGCTCGGCGCGATCCTGCTATGCGAGGTGTTGAGCTTTGCGAGCGCCATCGCGCTCCAGCGGATCGCGCTGCGCACCGACGCCTGGTTCGGGGTGGCGACCTCGCAGCTCGCGGGGAACGCGATGAGTCAGATCGTGCCGGGCGGGGCCGCGGCCGGCGCGACCGTGCAACTCCGCATGCTCGGACAGTGCGGCGCCGACACGGCGACCGCGATCTCGGGCTTCACGGCGTTCTCACTCCTGCAGACCGCGAGCGTCCTGTTCCTTCCGGTGCTCACCCTTCCCCCGATCCTGTTCGGAGCACCGGTGAATCGGGGCCTCGCCCAGACCGCCTTCCTGGGCATCGCGGGTTTCTTCGTCGTGGCCGGACTCGGCGCCATCCTGCTGACGACCGACCCGCTGTTGCGCGTCATCGGTCGCGCCG
>DATJAA010000012.1:0-4325 GCA_035516815.1 Acidimicrobiia bacterium
GACCTCCACCGAGCTCGAGGCCGCCGGCCGCGAACGCTCCGACCAGACGCGCTCGTCCTCGTTCGGCGGAGCGCTCGCGCGACGTCGACGCGGCGAAGTCGTCGAGTACGAACCGGTCGACGAAGAAGAGATCGGCGTCAGCCGTCGCCAGTTCCTGAACCGAGGGCTCCTCGCCGCGCTCGGGTTCGCCGCCGCGGGCATGGGGGCCGCGATCCTCGGCTTCCTGTGGCCGCTTCAGGGCCTCGGCGGCTTCGGCGGCACCGTCAATGTCGGCAAGCTCGCCGACATCCTGGCGTACATCGACTCGCAGGACAAACCTTTCTACGCGGCCGAAGCGCGCGCGTACGTCGTCCGTTACCCGAACAACGATCCGTCGGCGCTCGCGATGGCGAAGAAGGTGTACAAGCCCGCGATCTTCAAGGACATGTCCGAGCTCGGGATCGTCGCGCTGTACCAACGCTGCGTTCATCTCGGATGTCGCGTGCCCTTCTGCCAGACGTCGCAGTGGTTCGAGTGCCCGTGCCACGGCTCGAAGTACAACCGCGTCGGCGAGAAGAAGGCCGGACCGGCGCCGCGTGGCCTCGACCGCTTCTACGCGACGCAGGCCGGAGATAGCAGCATCATCGTCGACACCGGCAATATCTTCCTCGGACCGCCTATCGGTACCAACACGACCGGTCAGAACGCCGAGGGCCCCCTGTGCGTGTGAACCGCCCGAGTGATACCGGTTACGGCAACAGACCGACCGGCCCGGCCGCAAACCAACGAGGCAACCGTTCGTGATCGCTGCCATCTGGAAGAACGACCTCCGTCACTGGTTGATCTGGATCAACTTCTTCGCGTTCGGCGCGCTCTTCATCTACGTGATCCGTTCGGTGCTGTCACCGAAGAAGGCGCGTACCGACGAGAAGACGCCCGCGAACCTCACACCGTTCCTCGACGACGAGACGCTCGAGAGCCGGCGCCTCGAGCGCGTCCAGGCGTGGGCCCTGATGTTCGCGGCGATCTTCGCGATCGCGCTGCCGCTGTACTGGCTCCGAGAGCCGACGCGCCAGGCACAGGCGACGAATTACTTCGACAAGAACGCGGTTGCGCGCGGTGCGGTCCTCTACGCCAACTCCGCGAGCCCCGACTACAACGCCGCGGTCTCGCTCCAGTGTGCGAACTGCCACGGCCAGAACGGCGTCGGCGGTACCGCGGCGACAACGTTGAGCGTGAACGGCGTGACCAAGAAGGTCAACTGGAAGGTCCCACCGCTGAACACCGAGGCGCTGCGCTTCGAGGAGGACACCGACTGCCTCAGTCAGTCGCGCCGGCAGGCGAACACGATCTGCGACCTCACCGACATCATCACGTACGGGCGCCCCGGTACTCCCATGCAGCCCTGGGGCATCGAGGGCGGCGGACCGAAGAACGACCAGTCGATCTCGGATCTCGTGAGCTACATCGAGTCGATCCAGATCACACCGAAGCAATCGCAGGCCCAAACCGCGGCGGCGCTCGCGGCGGCGCGATCGGACGATCCCAACGTTGTCTGCCCCGAGTACGTCACGTGTCCCGGAATCGAGCTCGCCAACGCGAAGAAGTCGCTCGCCACCGCGGAGACCGACCTCGCCGCCAAGCGCAAGGTCGTCCAGCAGAAGCTGGGCGCGCCGGGCGCCACCGACGCGGAGCTGACGAAACGGTGCACCGAGATCGGGAACAAGGCCGATGCCAGCACGACGCCGCTCAGCGGGGCCGCGCTGAGTCAGGCTGTCGCGTGCGGTGACTATCTCAAGGCCGCGGCCACGGTCCAGACCGACCAAGCGGCTGTCGCCTGGTCGGAGGAGTGGAAGCGGCGCCGCGCGAACGTGAGCGACGGACAGATCCTGTTCGAGCTGAGCTGCGCACGATGCCACACCCAGGGCTGGTCGGTGTTCGACCCGACGCTGCCGCCCGACAACCCACAGAACATCGACAGCGTGAGCATCCTCGGTCTGTCGGGCGGTGGGGGTGGCAACGGCGGCGGCATCGGGTTCAACCTGCGCGGCGGCGACGTGATGCGCCGTTTCGGCACCGACGAACAAGGCGGCTTCGACACGCAGGTCTCATTCGTCTCGATGGGCTCGGCGCCGTTCAAGCCCTACGGCAACCTCGGCCTCGGCTCCGGGAAGATGCCGGGATTCGCGCAGGCGCCGACGACGGCCTCGCCGCACCTCGGCTCGATGCTGACGACCGACGAGGTCAAGCAGATCGTGTACTACGAGCGGTACTGCATGGAGGAGACCGACTACAACGGCGTGACGCCCGCCTGCGATCTCGGCCCGGACAACGGCCGGGGGCCGCGCACACCGGCGACCACCACGACCACCGCGAAGAAGGGATGACGATGGCTGCTCTGCATCTTCTTCTCGGCGAAGGTGGCGCCGGCAACCTGTGGAACCCCACGATCATCGGCGTCCTCACGGTGCTCTGCGCGGTCGGTCTGTTCTGCGGATCCACTTACCTGCTGCTCGGCACGAACCTGGGCGCCCGCCTCGGTTTCCTCGTCGCGGCCGCCGGACTGACCGGCTTTCTCGTGTTGCTCACCACGCTGTGGCTCACGACGCCGGGAAGCGCGACGGGCAACAGCGACCTCGACCCTCCCCACGGCAACTCGTCGAGCTGGAAGGTCGTCGAGGTCGTCGACAATCCCGCCAACTCGAAGATCGCCGCCGTTCGCGCCCTCCCCACCAAGGGCACCAAGGGGACCCCCGACCTCATCACGCAGGTGAAGCCGGCGATCGACGCCGCGATCGTGCCGGCGGCACCCGTCGCGGGCCAGGAGGCGCCGGTACAACCGTTCGCGACCCTGCCGATCGAGGCGTCGACCGACTACCTGCTCGGCTTCCCCGGCTCCACCTCGTACCAGTACATCGACAAGACCCACAACTTCTTCTGGCACCGCCACCGCTACGCCGCGATGGAGTTCTGCATCGCGCGCAAGGACGCGACGGGCAGCGTCGTCAACGGCCCGAACGGCCCCGAATGCGACCCGCTGCAGCCCACGCACTTCGCGATCCTGAGCTACGACTACGGCTCGATCCGCAAGCCCGTCGTGTTCTACTGGCTGTTCTCGCTGATGTTCTTCGGCCTCTCGGTCCTCGGCCTCCACTGGTGGGAGAAGGACGAGCGGGAACGGAAGCGTTCTGCACTCACGCCGGTCCCGGCGCCGAGCGAGTAAGGAGGGTCGCCCGATGGTCGTTGCGCAGCAGTTGATCGACGCGAGCAAGGACGGGGGCGCGGCCTTCATCGCGTTCTCGGTCATGGTCTTCTTGTTCGCGGGCTCGCTCTTCTACATGGACCGCGTGCGCCGCAAGCGCGAAGAGCGCGACCGCTAGGAGATCGCGGCGGCCGCGTCGACCGTGTCGTCGATGTCGGCTTCGGTGTGTGCGAGGCTCGGGAACAGCGCCTCATAGCCACTCGGCGGGAAGAAGATGCCGCGATCGAGCAGCGCGTGAAACAATCCCGCATACCGAGCATGGTCGGCGCGCTGTGCGGCCGCGTAGTCGGTGACGGGCGCGTCCGCGAAGAAGACGCCGACGAGGGTGAAGGCGCGCGTGACCTGCGCGGCGATGCCCCGATCGGCGAACACCTTGCGGAGCCCGTCGGCGAGGCGCTCGGCGACTCGCTCCAGCGCGCTGTACGACGCGTCGTCGAGCCGGCTCAACACCGCGAGCCCCGCGGCGGTCGCGAGAGGATTCCCCGACAGCGTGCCGGCCTGGTAAACGGCGCCGAGCGGCGCGAGCTCGTCCATTACATCCGCCCGGCCGCCCACGGCCGCGAGCGGGAGACCGCCGCCAATCACCTTGCCGAAGATCGAGAGATCGGGAGTGATCCCGTAGCGCGCCTGCGCGCCCCCGCTGCCGACCCGAAAGCCGGTGATCACTTCGTCGAACACGAGCAGCACACCATGGCGCGTTGCGCGTTCACGGAGCGCGGCGAGAAAACCGTCGGCCGGCGGAACGAGGCCCATGTTCGCGGCGACCGGCTCGACGAGGATCGCCGCGGTCCGGTCGCCGTGCTCGGCGAGCGCGGCGTCGAGCGCGGCGACGTCGTTGTAGGGCACGACCAAGGTGTCGGCGACGGTGCCCTCGGTGACGCCGGCGGAGCCCGGAAGGCCGAGCGTGGCGACCCCGCTGCCCGCCTGTACGAGCAACGCGTCGACGTGCCCGTGATAGCAGCCCGCGAACTTGATGATCTTGCTCCGGCCGGTGGCGCCGCGCGCCAGGCGCACCGCGGTCATCGCGGCCTCCGTGCCCGACGACACGAGCCGCACCTTCTCGACACTCGGCACGCGCGCGCAG
>DATJAA010000013.1:0-5057 GCA_035516815.1 Acidimicrobiia bacterium
ACGTCTACTCGGGCCCCCTCGCGGGAAGCGGCTACGCGACGGTCGCACCGGCGCGCGGCGTCGTGCAGCGCGTCGTCGTCGTCGGTCCGGCCCATCGAGTTCCGCTCGAAGGTCTAGCCGTCCCGAGCGTCGACGCATTCGCCACGCCGCTCGGTCCGATCGAGATCGACCAAGCGGCGCGTGAAGTCGCCGTCGGCTGCGCCGGCGTCGTAGTCGATGACCGCGCGCATGCCGAAGAACACAGCCTCGAGGTGCACCTGCCGTTTCTCCAACACGTCCTCGGTACCGATGTCAGCGTGGTACCGATCGTCGTCGGGCGGACACCACCGCAACGAGTCGCAGCGGTGCTCGCCGCGTTGTGGGGCGGGCCGGAAACACTCATTGTCGTCAGCAGCGACCTGTCGCACTACGACCCGTACGCCGTGGCACGATCGCACGATCGCCGTACCGCGAGCGCCATCGTGAACGGTGAGATCGACGTGATCGGCCCCCGCGATGCGTGCGGCGCCGTTCCGATCCGCGGACTGCTCACGGCCGGCCGGCAGCACGACCTCGACGTGCGGCTCCTCGACCTCCGCAACTCCGGCGATACCGCCGGACCAACCGATCGCGTGGTCGGCTACGGCGCCTTCGCGCTCACCGCCCGTTCGACAGAACGATGATCGACGATCCCCTGCGCACGCCGTCGAGCATCGGGCACGAGCACCGGGAGGTGCTGCTCGGCGTCGCCGCGTACGCGATCCGCACGACGCTCATAACCGGTCGCATCCGCCTCCCCGATCCGGCCGCGTACGCGGCAGATCTCCGGAAACCCGGCGCCACGTTCGTGACGCTCGAACGCGAGGGGGAGCTTCTCGGATGTGTCGGCGCGCTGCATCCGGTCCGGCCGCTCGTCGTCGACGTCGCGCACAACGCCGTCGCGGCCGCCTTCACCGATCCCCGGTTCCCGCCCGTCGACGCCGACGACTTCTTGCACATGTCGATCAAGATCTCCGTCCTTTCTGCGCACGAGTCGCTCAACGCGGCGAGCTACCTCGATGTCGTCGACAACGTGCGTCCCCACACCGACGGGCTCGTCGTCCACTCCGGGAACCATCGGGCGACATTGCTTCCATCGGTGTGGCCCAAGGTCCGCGACGCGGCGAGCTTCTGCGAGCATCTCTGGCGAAAGGCCGGACTCGTCCCCGGCACGTGGCCGCTCGGCACTCACGTGTTGCGCTATACGACCGAGGAGTTCGCCGACAACCTGGCCACTCGATGAGCGACGGCAGTGCGGGCTGACGTGCCAGGCTGACGACGTGGCACAGACGATCTTCACGGGTGGCCCGATCCTCACGATGGACTCGGCACACCCGATGCCGGGCGCGGTCGTGGTGGAGAACGAGCGGATTGCCGCAGTGGGCGACGCCGGCATGCGCGTGCAGTATCCCGACGCCCGCATCGTTGACCTGGGTGGGCGGACGCTCGTGCCCGCCTTCATCGATGCGCACGCTCATTTGTGCATCGAGGCGTTACATCCGCGTTGGGCGGATCTTTCGACGGTACGTGACGTCGAAGGTTTGCGCGATGCACTGCTCGCCCAAGCGGCGGCGGAACCGAACGCCGCGTGGTTACGCGGCGTCGGGTGGACGGATCTCGAGAACGGGTTCACGCCGACTCGCGCGGAGCTCGACGCGCTAGGTGTCGACCGTCCCGTGATCGTCGTGCACTACAGCTATCACCAGTGCGTCGTGTCGTCAGCCGGCCTCGACGCGCTGGGAGTTTCCGAGACGATGCCGGACCCGCCGGGCGGCGAACTGGGGCGTACCGGCGGGGTGCTGAACGGTTTGCTGGTCGAGCGGGCCTTCAGTGAAGCGCATGCGCGCTCGATGGCGCCTTACCGCGATCCCGACCGCTGGGGCGAGCTCGTCATCGCGGCCGCGCACCAGATGCTCGCCGAAGGCATCTCGTGTGTGCACGACGCCGCTTGCCCGCCGTCGGCGGAGCAGCTCTATCGGGAACTCGCGCGCGACCGCCGGCTTCCGGTCGGCGTCGTGCTCATGCCGCACGCCGAGGCGCTCCTCAGCCCGCTCGACACGTCACGGCTCGACGGTCCCGCGACCGGAGAGGGTGACGCTCGGCTGCGTGTCGGCGCGGTCAAGCTCTTCGCCGACGGCGGCGTCCTCCCCGCGATACGAGGGACAACGCACGGCCACCACATCTCTCTCGGTCTCGTGTTCGACGAGCTCGACGCGCAAGTGAAGACGATCGTCGAGCGCGGGTTCCGCGTCGCAGTGCACGCGATCGGCAATCGAGGCGTTGCGAGCGCGCTGGATGCATTCACGGCCGCCGCGCGAAACCGCCGCGACGACGACCACCGGTTCCGCGTGGAGCATGCCACGCTGTTGAGCCGAGCCGACGCGCGTCGCATGGCAGAAGTCGGTGCGGTCGCAGTCGTGCAACCCGGTTTCGTGCATCACATGGGAGGCGCCGTGGACGGCTTCGAGCTCGATGAAGCGACATGGATGCCGTTTGCCGACCTCGCCGATGCGGACGTGCCGCTCGCAGGGTCGTCCGACACCCCGTGCACCTTCCGGGCACCGTTGTTGACGTCCGCGCGAGGCGTCACGCGGCAAACCTCTCGCGGCACCGTGATCGGCGCCGACCAGGCGTTGCCGTACGAAGCGTGGCTGCACGCGTATACCGCGGGCGCCGCGTTCGCCGGCGGCCAGGAGCACGAACGAGGAAGACTCGCTCCCGGATTCCAGGCCGATCTCGTCGTCCTTCGAGGCGCCCTCGACGCCGCGCATCCACCACGCGTTGACGAAACGTGGGTTGCCGGCGAGCGCGTCTTCACCGCAGACGATACGACGGGATCGGAATGATGGTGAGCAGCGGGTTGCCCGGGCGCCTTGCGGGAGTACACACGGCATTGGTACCGCGGACCGGGTTGCGAGCGCGCCGGCGCGCAGGTCGTTAGCGTGCGGGGCGATGCGGGCCCGACGTGTGCGCGAAGTGCTGGCAATGGCCGCAGCCGTGTGTCTGTCCGGCGCGGCAACAGGTGCCTGCTCGAATACGCCGGCTCGCGCCGCGCCGCGCTCGTCGCGCGGGATGACCGTCGTCGCGCGGCCGAGCACCCTCGTGAACCCGTTCATGGGCACCGGCGTCGGCGGAACTGCGGTCGGCGACATCGACGGGTCGCCCGCGGCCGACGTGCCGTTCGGGATGATGCAGTGGGGCCCCGACACTTCGCCGCACCGGGCGTCGGGCGGCGGCTACTTCTTCGGCGACACCGCGACGAGCGGCTTCAGTCTCACTCACCTGAACGGTCCCGGTTGCCCGGGCCTCGGCGACATCCCGATCCTGCCGACGGTCGGCACGGTCGGCCGCGGCGACGCGCCCGAGTCGGCGACCGACCGCTTCACCCATGCGGCCGAACATGCGTCGCCGGGACGGTACGCCGTGGCGCTCGCGTCGCCTCGCGTCTCGGTCGACATCGGCGTGACGACCCGTACCGGGATCGCGACCTTCACGTTCCCGCGAGTGGCGGCCGCGAACGTCCTCTTCAAGGTGGCCGACAGCGCGGTCGCATCGAGCGATGCACGGGCTCGCGTGATCGGCAGCCGGGAGGTCGCCGGCTCGGTGACGTCAGGCGACTTCTGCGACGTCCCCGGCAACTACACGCTGTCGTTCGACGCTCAGTTCTCGCGCCCGTTCGACCGGTCCGGTTCGTGGCGCGCTGGGGCGGTGGCGGCGGGTAGCCGGTCGGCGAGCGGCGCGCGCTCCGGCGTTTACGTGTCGTTCGACGCGCGCACCGAAGGCAGCGTCACGATGAAGGTCGGGATCTCGTTCGTGAGCGTCGCAAACGCGCGGGCGAACCTCGCCGCCGAGAACCACGGGTGGAGCACCGACGCCGTAGCGCGCGCGGCATCGGCGCAATGGGACGCGATGCTCGGCGGAATCGGCATCGCCGGTGGCACCGCCACCGAACGAGCGACGTTCTACTCCGCGCTCTACCGGTCGTTGCTGCACCCGAACGTGTTCAGCGACGACAACGGCGACTACATGGGTTTCGACGGCCGCCGTCACGTCGCCGCCGGCTACACGCAGTACGCGAACTTCTCGTCGTGGGACACCTACCGGTCGGAGGTGCCGCTACAAGCGATGCTGGCGCCCGCGCAGTCGAGCGCCATGATGCGCTCGCTGCTCGCCGACGCCGACCAGAGCGGCTGGTTGCCGAAGTGGGCGTACACCGACGTGAACGCCGACGAGATGAACGGCGACTCCGACGACCCGATCCTGGCCGAGGCGTACGCGTTCGGCGCGCGCAACTTCGACGCCGGCAAAGCGGTGCGCGACATGGTGCACGGCGCGACCGCCGTTGGCACCGGCACCGGTTGGGACGTCGAACGTCAAGACCTCGACGAGTACCTCACCCGCGGGTGGGTGCAGTCCGACCGGCGAGACCGCACCTCGCTCGATTACACGATCGGCGGCTCCGAGACGCTCGAGTACGCGATCGACGACAATGCGATCGCGTTACTCGCACGATCCGTCGGCGACGACAGCGTCGCGTCGACGTTCCGCACCCGCGCCGAGTACTGGCGGCACCTGTTCAACCCCGCGACCGGTTACCTCGCGGCGCGCGACGCGAGCGGCGCGTTCCCGCCCGGCCCTGCGTTCCAACGGTCGAACCAAGCCGACATCGGCCAGGACGGCTGGGAAGAGGGCAACTCGGTTCAGTACACGTGGAATGTCCCCCAAGACCTGCGCGGCCTGTTCGACGAGATGGGGGGCAATGCCGCAGCCATCACCAAGCTCGACACGTTCTTCACCGCGCTCAACACGAGCCGCCACGAGCCGTACGACTGGGCCGGCAACGAGCCGGACGAGTCGGCCCCCTTCGTCTACGACTACGCGGGATCCCCCTGGCGCACCCAGTCCGTCGTCCGTCGGATAATGGCCCAGCTCTACCCATTGGCCCCGGCGGGGGAGCCGGGCGAGGACGACCTCGGGGCGCTCTCCTCCTGGTACGTCTGGGCGGCGCTCGGTCTCTATCCCGAGACCCCGGGGGCGGC
>DATJAA010000014.1:0-3151 GCA_035516815.1 Acidimicrobiia bacterium
TGGACCAGCTCGGTGATCGCGTCCTCGGCGAGCACCTCACCGGTACGGGCGCCCGCGAAACGCCGCGCGACCGCATTGCGCACGACCTCGCGTCCGATCCGATCGACGACCACGATCGCGTCGCTCGACTCATCGAGCGCGGCGAGCAACCAGTGCTGGATGGCTTCGGACTGCAACACGCGGTCCTCCGCCTCGCGCTGCTCCTCCGAGATCGCCTCGACCAGCGACAGCTCGTCCGGCACGTCGACGGCCCGCCGGACGCGCGCCAACTCGCGCCGCGCCGAAAGCAACCCTCGCCCGACGAACAGGAAAGCGAACCACCCGACCAGACCGAAGACGACGAGCAGCGGCGTCACGATCGCGGTCGGGTGCGCCGGGTCATCCGAATCTGCCCGTGATGTATCCCTCAGTGCGCGCATCGGAGGGATTGGTGAAGATCTTGTCCGTGGGTCCGTACTCCACGAGCCGGCCGATGCGATGATCGTGGTCGTCGACCTCTGCGGTCATGAACGCGGTCATGTCCGACACGCGTGCGGCCTGCTGCATGTTGTGCGTCACGATGACGATCGTGTATTCACGCTTCAGGTCGGCCATGAGATCCTCGATCCGCGACGTCGCGATCGGATCGAGCGCCGAGCACGGCTCGTCCATCAGGATGACGTCGGGTTCCACGGCGAGGCAGCGCGCGATGCACAGCCGCTGCTGTTGCCCCCCTGAGAGCGCGAAGGCGGACCGCTTGAGCTTGCCCTTCACCTCGTCCCAGAGCGCGGCGTTCACGAGCGCTTCCTCGACGATGTCGTCGAGGCCCTTGCGGCGGCCCATGATGCGGGGCCCGAACGCCACGTTGTCGTAGACCGACTTCGGGAACGGGTTCGGCCGCTGGAAGACCATCCCGATGCGGCGCCGTACCTCGACCGGGTCCACGTTCGGCGCGTAAAGAGCGTGACCGTGATACGAGATGTGACCCGAGACCTTCGCGCCCGCGACCAGATCGTTCATCCGGTTGAAAGTGCGCAGCAGCGTGCTCTTGCCGCAGCCCGACGGCCCGATGAGCGCGGTGATCTCGTTCCGGTGAACATCGAGGGTGACACCGGCGACGGCGACGACGTCGAAGTAGCTGACGCTCACGTCGCGCAGCTCGAAGACGACCTCCGACCGGGGGCGTTCGAAGCCGGCCGGCTCGGATCCTTGGCCGGGGGCCGGTTCGCCGGCGTCGGGCGGGAAAGCGTCGTTCGGATGGACGCTCACCGTCGGCATCGCCATTGCTTCACCCTGTTCGGCTGAGGACACAATCGACCCTCCGCGAGTGATCGGCGTCGAACCCCGGCCTTCCGGCTGGGCGACCACCAAGCGCCCCGCGACATTGCCATGGTAGGGACGCCGGCTGGCCGGACCGTATGGTACGGATGTCGCACGGGTGAACCACAAGTGAACAGCAGGCCCCACGCCGCCCGGCGACGACTGCTCGGGGGCCCGGGCGGGCACAATCGGGCCGTTCACGACATTCGCGGAGGACATCGTGGTCGAGACTCGCCGATCGTTCGACGAACAACTCCAAGAGGTCCGCGCCGATGTGGTGAAACTGGCGGTGAAGAGCTGCGAGCAGATCGGCGCGGCCACCCAGGCCCTCCTCGACGCCGATCTCGTTGTCGTCGACGAGATCTACGACGCGCACCAGGAGCTCAAAGAGCGTGTGCTGCAGATCGAGCACCGCGTCTACCAACTGTTCGCGCTGCAGCAGCCGATGGCCTCCGACCTGCGCGCAATGCTGGCGGTGCTGCGGATCCTTCACGAGATCGAGCTCACCGACGGGCTGATGCGCAACGTGGCCCGGGCCACCCGGCGCCTGTACCCCCGGCAGCTGCCCCCTCGGATACGGGGGATCATCGAGCGGATGGGCGCGCAGGCGAGCGTGCAGACCCATCTCGCGGTCGACGCCTTCGCCGACGGCGACGAGGCCATCGCGGCGGCGTTGCCCGATATGGACGACGTCATGGACGACCTGCAAAAGGAGCTGTTCCGCGCGATCTTCGCCGGCTTCTCCGGCGAATCCACCGACGAGGCCGCGCTGCAGATGGCCGTCCAGCTCGCCTTCGTCGGGCGCGACTACGAACGCGCCGCCGACCACGCCGTGATGATCGGCCGCTGGGTCGAGTTCATGATCACCGGGCAGCTTCCGGGTGACGCCGAGCCGGTCTGATCGGGTCGCGAGGTCCGCGCCGGCTCGCCGCCCCGCGAAGCTGGACTCCCCCGATTGTTCGGATGTGGTTCACCGTTCGTTAACACATCGGTATCCACGCCTCCACCATCCGTTCTTAATCTCGACACTCATGCCGCCTCGGAAGGGAACGACACCTTGATTGCATCTTTCTCGGCCATGACGCGTTCATTCCGGCTCCGGCGCGCCGTGATCGCGGTAGCCGCGCCCGCCATCCTTCTCGCGGCTTGCGGCAGCAGCTCGGGAACGACGCTGAACGGATCCGGCTCGACGTTCCAGCAGACGTTCGACCAGACCGCGATCCAGGCCTTCGAGAACCAGAACTCGGGCGTCACGATCAACTACGCGGGTGGCGGGTCCGGCAAGGGGAAGACCGACCTGCAGACCAGGACCGTCGACTTCGCCGGCACCGACAGCCTCGTGAAGGACTCCGACCTCAGCAAGTACCAGGGCGGCGCGATCCTCTACTTCCCGACCGTTGCCGCGCCGATCACGGTGTCGTACCACCTGAGCGGAGTCGACTCGCTCAAGCTGAGTGCCTCGACTATCGCGAAGATCTTCAGCGGCGCGGTGAAGAAATGGGATGATCCCGCCATCGCGGCCGACAACCGGGGCGTGAGCCTCCCCGCGACCGACATCACGATCGTGCACCGTGCCGACGCCTCGGGCACCACCTCGAACTTCACCAAGTACCTCGACTCCGCGGCCAAGAGCGACTGGCCGCTCGGCACCGGCGACACGGTGAATTGGCCCGCGGCATCGCAGGCCGGGCAAGGCAACAGCGGTGTCGCCCAGGCCGTCTCCAAGACCGACGGTGCGATCGGCTACGTCGACTTCTCGGACGCGCTCGCCGCGAAACTCAAGTTCGCGTCGATCAAGAACGCGGCCGGGCAGTACCTCGCGCCGACCCTCGCCGGCGCGTCCGCGGCCGTC
>DATJAA010000015.1:0-5749 GCA_035516815.1 Acidimicrobiia bacterium
ACGGGTCGGGACCGTACTCGTCGTCTCCGTCGGGTGTCGCCAGCGTGGGGCTGACGTCTTCGAGCATTCGCGCCGCCGATTCCGGGAGGAGCGGCACGACGAGCAGCGCGACGAGGAACGATCCCACCCCTGTGAGCGCGACCGAACGGCCTATGCCGCCCAGCTGGTCGGCGAGCGCGCCGGCCAGGGCGAGGCCGCATGCCGATCCGACGACGCCGGTGACGTAGAGCATCGCGTTGGAGGTCGAGCGGATCTCGGTGGGGAAGAGCTCGGCGTCGAGCGTCCCGAGCGCGATCCCGCCGGCGCCGGCCATGAAGATCGAGATCGCCGACATCGCCCACAACGACGGGCCGCTGGTCAGGAAGAAGACCATCTGGGTTGCGGTCGCGGTCGCGAGCGCGAGGCCCGCAACCGGCCGGCGGCCGCGGGCCTCGGCCAGCCGGCCGCCCAGGACGACGCCGAGGATCCCCGGGATCGCGGTCGTTGCGGCGCGGAAGAGGGCGATGTCGGTGTTCGTGAAGCCGCGCACGTCGGTGAGGTACTTGTTCATGAACTGCGACGACGGTCCGCTGAACATCCCGGTCAGGAACGCCACGACGGCGAGCAGGAGGAACCGGCGCCGGTGCCGATCGATGACGTCACGCGCCCGGCCACGAACGACATCGGCGCGCGCCGCGAGCGCCGTGTAGCGGGAGGTCTCGCCCAGTTGCCGCGCGATCGCGGGCGCGAGCACGATCGACCCCGCGCCGAACACGAACGGGATGCGCCAACCCCATGGGGCGAGATCGGCGAGCGGAAGGGTGACGACCGCGAACGAGAATCCGAGCCCGCCGGCAAGGGCGAGCATCGATGCCGCGTACGCGCGCGCGCCTTCGGGCGCCTCTTCGACCACGGCGAGAAACGCGACGGTCCCGGTCGTACCCACGAGTCCGCGCTGTAGCACCTGCGCGGTTGTGAACGAGGCGAGATTGGGCGCGGCGGCGGAAACCGCGCAGACGAGGGCGGAGCCGACGACGCCGAGCAGGATCGAACGCCGCCGGCCGCGGCGGTCGGCCACCGCGATCGCGAAGAGGGCGAAGAGTGCGCCCAGGCGAGTGAGCGCGAGCGCGACGCCGATGGCCGAGTCGGAGGCTCCGAACGACTTGCTGATCGGGCTCGTGAACTGGCCGAAGAGCGCGGCCGCGAAGCCGACGACGGCGGTCGCGGCCGAAGCCGTCGCGACGAACGTGGCCTGCTCGGGGTTGAAGGCGACGGGCGGCAGGCCGACGACGAGCGTCGGCGGTCCCGGCCCCGGGTGACCGTCCAGCGTTGCCTGCAGCGTCGCGATCGCGTGGGCGCGGAGACGGCGATGTGCGATCCGCACGAGCGGGCGGAAAGCCCATCCGAAGAACGGGATCTCGATGTCGCCGCTCGACGTGACGGCAACCTCCGTGTCTCGACCACTCGGAGTCAGTACCAGCGTGAGGCCGATGGCAGGTTGCTGATCGAGCGGCGGGTGAACCACGAAGGTGGTCGCACCGGCCGGCTCCGCCCCGAGGTGCGCTACGGCGGCCTCGCCGACGATGCCGGGCGTCGCCGCGAGCCGAACGAGCGAAGACCGCGGCACGCGCGGCATGCTACGGGCGCTCGCGACCGCGACTTCGGAGGGTATCGATGACGACACCGGCACTGGCCGTCGGCGACAAGGCTCCCGCATTCACCTTGAAGGACCAGAACGGAAAGCCGGTGAACTTGTCGGCGGCGAAGGGGCACCGGGTCGTCGTGTACTTCTACCCGAAGGCCGACACGCCGGGTTGCACACAGCAGTCGTGCAACCTGCGCGACGCCTTCCCGAAGCTGAAGAAGCTCGACGCGCTCGTGTACGGCATCAGCCCCGACCCCGTCGACAAGCAGAAGAAATTCGCCGACAAGTACAAGCTCGGCTTCCCACTCCTCTCCGACACCGACCACGCGGTCGCGGAGGCGTACGGCGTGTGGGGCGAGAAGACGCTGTACGGCCGCAAGTTCATGGGCATCGTTCGGTCGGCGTTCGTCGTCGACGAGAAGGGCAAGCTCGCTGGCGTCTTCTACAAGGTGAGCCCGAAGGACACGGTCCCCAAGACGCAGAAGGTCCTCGAAGAGCTCGGCTAGGGCCCACCTTTGAAATGCTCCGGCTGCGACCGGCCGCTGCCGCTCCCGAGCTGTCAGATTGTCGAAGGATACGCTTCACGGATCCGACACACCGTAGTGACGGAGCGGAAAGCGAATGAGAGTGGAGTAACGCCGGGACGAGCGAGCGCACGGCGCGCGTCAGCACCATCGAAACGACCGCCGCTCAGGCGTCGGTCGCTCACGGGGAGGCGACGTGTCGTCAGGCAAGAAGTTTGTCTCGATGAGCTTGTTGACGTTCATCGTGATCATCGTGTTGGGGGCGATCTGGGGTCATAAGTCCCCGGGCGACCCGACCGGCCAGCTCTTCACCGGGCTCGCCAACTATCCGAAGACAACAACCAACGTGCCGGTCTCGCAGGCCGGTTTGAACGCCCTCGCGAGCGACAGCGCGCGTTTGGGCGTATCGATCAACTTCACCTGGACGCTGATCACCGGCTTCCTGGTGTTGTTCATGCAAGTCGGCTTCGCGTTCCTGGTTACGGGTCTGACCCGGGCCAAGAACGCGGCGCACATGATGATGATGAACATCGCGGCCTTCGCGGTCGCGTTGCTCGCGTACTACGCGGTCGGGTTCGCGTTCATGTTCGGAGGCATCGCCCCGATCGCGAATCTCGGCGGCGTGTCACCGTTGACCGGGATATTCGGTCACGGGAGCGCAGGCATCATCGGTCTGCACGGCTTCTTGCTGCAGAGCCATGGGACCTATGACGTCGGCGTCATGGTGCTGTTCCTGTTCGAGGTCGTCTTCATGGAGACCGCGGGCTACATCATCATCGGCGCGATCGCGGAGCGCATCTCCTTCGCCGGCTTCCTGCTCGCGGAAGTTGCGATGGGTGCCGTCATCTACCCGATCTACGGAATGTGGATGTGGGGCGGAGGTTGGCTCGCGCACCTCGGAGTCTCGGCGCACCTCGGTCACGGTGCCGTCGACTTCGCCGGATCGGGGGTTGTTCACGCCACCGGTGGCTGGGCGGCCCTGGCGTTAGCGATGGTGCTCGGACCTCGCATCGGGAAGTTCAACAAGGACGGCTCGGCCAACGCGATCCCCGGACACAACATCCCGTTCGTCGTGATCGGGACGCTCGTTCTCGTGTTCGGTTGGATGGGGTTCAATCCCGGCTCGACGCTCGGCGCCACCGATCTGCGCATCGGTCTCGTCGCGGTGAACACGTTGCTCGCTTGTTGCGTCGGCTTCGTAATGGCGATGATCATCACCAACGCCAAATACGGAAAGCCCGACATCTCGATGTCGTGTAACGGGATGCTCGCCGGCCTTGTCGCGATCACCGCACCGTGTGCCTTCGTGGCGCCGTGGGCCGCCGTGGTCATCGGCGGTATCGCGGGAACGCTCGTGGTCTACAGCGTCGCGTTCTTCGACCGGGTGGGCGTCGACGACCCGTGCGGTGCGATCTCTGTGCACGGCACCTGCGGTGCGTGGGGTGTGCTCGCCGTCGGGCTGTTCGCCGACGGTACCTACGGCGCCGGGTGGAACGGCGTCGCCGGCAACGTCAAGGGCTTGTTCTACGGCGACGTCGGACAACTCTGGGCGCAGATCGCGCATGTGTTCGTCGGCTTCTTGTGGGCCTGGGGCGTCACATGGGTGATCTTCACGGTCGCCAAGAACTTCATGAAGATCCGCGTTTCCGAAGAGGCCGAGCTCGAAGGTCTCGACATGCCCGAGTTCGGAGTGCTCGCGTACCCCGACTTCGTGGTACACCACGCGCCCGCAGGGCACGTGGAGACGGGTTCCGAGAGCTTCGGGAACGGTGCACCGCAAGCTGTTGATTTGGAGCGGTCATGAAGCTCGTCGTCGCGGTCGTGAAACCGCACAAGCTCGACGACGTGAAAGCCGCGCTCGAGAACCTCGGTGTGCAGGGCCTGACCATGACCGAGGTGCAAGGGTTCGGTCGACAGCGTGGTCATTCGGAGGTCTACCGGGGTGCGGAGTACAAGATCGACTTCGTGCCGAAGGTAAAGCTCGAAGTGCTCGTGGACGACGCCGACGCGCTCAAGGTGTCGGAGGAGATCACGGCGGCGGCCCGGACCGACAAGATCGGCGACGGCAAGGTGTGGATCCTCCCGGTCGAGCATCTCGTCCGGATCCGCACCGGTGAGTTCGGAGTCGAGGCGATCTAGGTTCAAGAGCCTCTCCCGTCGACTGGTGGCCGCCCCGATGGGGCGGCCACCAGCTCGCGCCCGGACGCCGACCGAGTCGGAGAACAAGCGCGATAAGAACGCGTAAGGAAGGCTTGTATTCGGGCGATGCAGCCCGCAGCCTGGGGACGCCGTTGCTCGCAGGTAGTGATCATCCAGCGGAAGCGGCCGAGATCGACCCCGCGGAACAGCTCGTTCGTCCCAAGCGAAAGCGCGTTGTGCCCGCGGGGGTCGATCGCGTTCCGAGAGTACCCGCTAAGGTCGCGCAAAGAACGCGGGAGTGTACGCAAGGAACCCGTCAAGCGACGTTCACTCCGCGTATCGTCGGTTGCATCATGACGCTCTGACGCACGCGACCGGAGGGTGCTCCCGTGCAAGACGTGATCTTCGTTGCGCTACTCACCGCGTTCTTCGCGCTGACGCTCGTGTTCGTGAAGGCCTGCGAGCGAATCATCGGCCCCGACGTCGAGACGGCGCGCGGCGAGTCGGAAGTCGAGGCGCCCGAGCGCCAAGCGGCCGCATGACCGGCGCCGAAAGCGTGATCGGGCTCGTACTCAGCGTGCTCGCCGCCGCGTACCTCGTGTACGCACTCGTGTTTCCCGAGAGGCTCTGATGACGGCGGCCGCATGGGCCGAGCTCCTGTTGTTGATCGCGATGCTTGCGGTCAGCACTCCGTTGCTCGGCACGTATCTCGCGAAGGTCTACAGCGGCGACCGAGCGCCGGGCGACCGGATCTTCGGGCCGGTCGAACGGTTGATCTACCGGCTGACCGGTGTCGACCCCGACAGCGAGCAACGATGGCAGACCTACGCGGTGTCGCTGCTCGCGTTCAGCTTCGCGTCCGTCCTCATCCTGTACGCGCAGCTGCGGTTGCAGGGCCATCTGCCCTTCAATCCCGACAACCAGGTGGGTGTCAAGCCCGCGCTGTCCTTCAACACCGCGGTCAGCTTCCTGACGAACACGAACTGGCAGAACTACGCCGGCGAGTCGACGATGTCGCATCTCACGCAGATGGCCGGCCTCGCGGTGCACAACTTCGTCTCCGCCGCGGCCGGCGCTGCCGTTGCCGTCGCGCTGATCCGCGGGCTCACGCGAAAGCGCACGCACACTCTCGGGAACTTCTGGGTCGATCTGGTCCGTACGACGACCCGCGTCCTGCTTCCCCTCGCGTTCGCATTCGCGCTCGTGCTCGTGAGCCAAGGCGTCATTCAGAACTTCCATGCGGCGAAGGCCGTCACGACGGTCTCGGGCCAGCCGCAGACCTTGCCCGGCGGTCCGATCGCGAGCCAGGAGGCGATCAAGGAAATCGGCCAGAACGGCGGCGGACCGTTCAACGCGAACTCGGCGCATCCGTTCGAGAACCCGAACCCAATCACGAACATCCTCGAGATCTGGATGCTGCTCGCGATTCCGTTCGCGTTCCCGTGGATGTTCGGGAAGATGG
>DATJAA010000016.1:0-2022 GCA_035516815.1 Acidimicrobiia bacterium
GTTCGTTCTTGTCCGCCGCTCACCTGAAGGTCATCGGGCGATTCGGCGACTGGGACCGGAGGCCGTACACCGACGCGAGCCCCGAGATCATCACGGTCGTGTCACGCGTGTGATGAGACGGCGACCTGCTACTCGCGGTCGTCGCCGAAGGCGCGCATGAGGCGCTCCCTGACCTCTGACGGCATGCTCTCGACATCGGTCTCGTCGAGCGCGTGGGTGATCGCGATGGTTCGGCGCATCTGATCGAGATATTCGCGACAGTGCGGGCAATCGGCGAGATGAAGATCGATCAGATCGACGAGGTCGTCCGTCAGCGCACCTTCGAGATACGCCGTCACGTCCTCGACGAACTGCCGGCAGACGTATGTGCTCGCGGCGCTCATGACCCTCGCACCTGATCGTAGTGGCGCTCGAGAGCGGTCCGGACCTTCGATCGCGCCCGGTGCAGCAGGACTCGCTGGTTGTTGTCGCTCACCTCGAGCGAGTCGCAAACCTCCTGGGCCGACAACCCCAGCACGTCACGCATGGTGATCACGACCCGTTGGTCGGGCGGCAACCCGTCGATGGTCGTACGGATCGCGTCGAGTGTCTCGCCGTCGAGCACCAGCTGCTCGGGGTCGTCCCACGGTTGCGGAGGCCGCTTCCAATGCCCGCGCGTCCGAGGGTTCAATCGCCGGAATCGATGGGGATCGACGGCCGGCTCCTCCGCGAGCTCCGCGGTCGACGCGAACGGGACCGTGCGATTCTCCTTGACGCCCCGCGCTCGCGCGATGTTGACGAGGATGCGAAACAGCCACGTCTTGACGCTGGCGCGTAGCTCGAAACGGTCGATCCCCTCGATGACCGCGAGCCAGGTCTCCTGCGCGACTTCCTCGGCGACGGCCTGATTCGGAACGTATTGGCGCGCAACCCGCACGAACGATCCGTTGTAGCGATCGAGGAGGTACGAGAACGCGTTCGCGTCGCGCGCCGTCAGCGCCTTGACCAAGACGGCGTCGTCCGAGTAGTCGAGCCCGTCCACGGGTCGGAGCGTATGTGATCGAACGCACGGCGTTTGGTCGGGTTGGAACCGGATCCGTTACGAACAAAGGTCCAGAGATTTCTCTGTAACGATTCCCGCCCGTCCCGCACTGGACCTCCGACCAAGCTGGCTGCAACGGAGGTAACTCGTGAAACCGTTTATTCGCATTGCGGCGACCGCCGCGTTAGCCGTCGCGCTCGGCGTCGCCTTCGCGGCGCCTGCGGTCGCCGACCATCCCGCGGCCGGACACGTCGGAGACACTGCCTCGTACGAGAACATCGGCCATGCCGTCTTCGTGCAGACGGACGGTCTCTCGGGGAATCGGATCGTTTCCTACGACCGCGCGCCCGACGGCTCACTCACGTTCGCCGGCAGTTATGCGACCGGCGGAGTCGGAGGCCAGCTCGATGGCTCTGTCGTCGACCACATCGCTTCGCAAGGCTCGCTGACCTACGACGCGGACCATTCGCTGCTGTTCGCCGTCAATGCGGGAAGCGACACCGTCTCCGTATTCGGTGTCCGCGGTGATCACCTCGATCGACTTCAGGTCATTCCGTCCGGCGGCCGGTTCCCGGTGAGCATCGCCGTGCACGACGGCCTCGTCTTCGTACTCAACGCCGAGGCGGGCGGCTCGATTCAGGGATACGGAGTGTTCTTCGGTCGTCTGTTCCCGTTGCCCGGCACGCATCGCGCGCTCGGACTCGACCCGACCGCCACCCCGCAGTTCGTCAACACTCCGGGACAGGTCGCGTTCTCACCGGATGGCCGCCAGCTGATCGTCACGACGAAGGCGAACGGCAACGACATCGACGTTTTCCGCGTCGGTTTCTTCGGCACACTGTCTGCTTCGCCTGTGGTGAATGCGGAACCGGGCACCGTGCCGTTCGCGGTGACGTTCGACGCGGCGGGCAATCTCGTGGTCGCCGAGGCCGGCACCAACGCGCTCGCCACATTCGCCCTTCACCACGACGGCACCGTCGTGCCGCTCTCGTCGGCCGGAA
>DATJAA010000017.1:0-2044 GCA_035516815.1 Acidimicrobiia bacterium
ATTGAGGTAACGGTATTGACCTCGTCGGCGGAGAATCCGGCGGCCTCGAGCCGCGTCGCCTCGTCGCGCATGCGAGTATCGGGATCCTTCGCGACCTCCTGCTGACGCACACCGACCGCGGCCTTCCGTCGGTCGTTCTCGGACTCGACGTCGAGGTACGTCCCCGCCATCATCGACACCCCGGCGGCGACGGCTCCGGTCGCACCGGCGAGCAGTACGGCGTGTGCGTTCGGAGCGCTCACGGCGACACCGAACACGAGACCGAAGATCGAGACCGTCCCGTCTTCCATCCCGAACACAATCTGCCCGGCGGAGTCATGAAACGACTGGACGAAACGCGCTCTCAACGACGCCGCGTCGGGGTCCGACGCTTTGGGGTCGGGCGCCTTGGGGTCGGCGTGATCCAGAGAAGACGTGGTCATGGCTGTTCCTCCACTACGCCGGGCTGGTTGAGAGGTGCTGGCGCCAGGATGCTTTCGGGCTCGTTCGCAATCTCGAGAAGAACCCGACGCGATTGTGGGGCGATGATGACAAAGTGTTCAGGAGGCGAATACAGCCACCGTGACCTAGCGGGCCGCCGCACCGAACGGGTGCGACGATTGCATCGACCCGCTGTTGCGAGCCGCTTCGTCCGCGCGGCGCGACATGTGCTTGACCTCGAACGCGAGCACGATTTCCACGACTCCGTAGATCGCGCACCAGAGACCGATCGCCCAGACGGCCGCAACGAGCGTGAGGCCGGGCTGGGCCAGGAGCCAGAACGACAGGATCACTTCGACGATGCCCACCGCCAGCATGAGACCCCAGTACGGGAGCACGCCCCGGCCGCTTATCGCGCCGGCGATCGTCATGACGCCTGCGAACAGCACGTACCAGCCGATGAAGAACGCCACAACGAGCAACGTCGGTCCGGGCCAGACCCACACCGCGATACCGATGGCGATTTCGAGCAACCCGAGGGCGATCGACCAGCCCCGCGTCGAACCGTCGACCGGGATGCTCACCATTGTGAAGACCCCGCGGAACAGGAATAGCGCGCCGACAAAGACGGCGAGGTCACCGACGGTCCAGTCGGTGAACAAGATGATGCCGGCCGCGACAACGCTGATGGTTCCGGCCACGAGCAACGCCCACCAGCCACTGCTGACGGTGTCGATCTCGTCGCGGGTCCACGACCCCATGCTGAATGGATTGGTGACGATCACGCTTCCTCCTCGATTCGGATGTCCACCACGAGGATGGGCGTGCGAAGAGCAGCGCTCACCACGCGGGCACGTGTTCCGACGCGTTCGACCGGCTCGTCCTCGTAGCTCGCGCGCATACACGTGTTCGCGTGGTGCCGAGCTACGATCCACTCGTCAGAGTTTGCGGATCGGTGCAGTCGCACCGCGCAAACCAAGGAGAACACCGTGAGCCACGATCACGACACCGACTACGTCACCTTTGCGGCCGCGTATCCATCGCTCGCCGACGCCGAAGCCGACTACGACGCCGTCAAGTCCTTGTACTACAGCGAGGGCATGATGGACACCTTCGACGCCGCGGTGATTACCCGCACTCTCGGCGGCAAAGTCAAGATCGTCAAGAAGCACGAGGAGCCGACGCGTCACGGCGGTTGGGCCGGGGCCGGTATCGGTCTCGCGGTCGGCGCGGTCGTCGCGCTGTTCCCCGGCGCCGCGCTCGGCGCCGCCCTCGTCGCCGGGACCGGCGGAGGCGCGGTCATCGGTGCCGTCGCCGGGCACGTGAGCGAAGGCTTGGACCGCAAAGACCTGAAGGACCTCGGCGAGCTGCTCGACAAGGGTGACAGCGGCCTCGTCGTCGTCGCCGCGACCGACGAGGCCGCGCGTGTCGAAGGCAACTTCTCCAAGGCGGCGAAGGTCATGCGCAAGGATCTGAAGGCCGACAAGGTGCAACTCCGAGCCGACGTCGAAGAGGCCGAGCTCGAGGGCGCAACCGCCGGCTGACGGCCATCGTCAGCGCGGGCGTGGGAGGCGCGGCGCGCCTCCCACGCCTTCTCGACCGAGGAGGCTTCAATGCCGAACAG
>DATJAA010000018.1:0-4842 GCA_035516815.1 Acidimicrobiia bacterium
GTTCATCATCGGCGGCGCGGCCGCGGTCGCGCAGACCGGCGTCTCGGGTGCGGATCAGACGGTCGCTTGGGTGGTGTTCACTGTGATCGCTTCACTCGGCGTCATCGTTCCGGTCGGCATCTACTTCGCGATGGGTGAGCGCGCGGACGAGGCCCTCCAACGTCTCAAGGGGTCGATGGTGCGCAACAACACGGCCATCATGGCCGTGCTCTGCCTGATCATCGCCGCGAAGCTGATCGGCGACGCAATCAGCGGGTTCTCCTCGTAGTGTCGCTTCCCGTCTTCTCGTCGTTGGGCGGCTACCGGAGAGAGTGGCTGCGCGGCGACCTGATCGCCGGCCTCACCGTGTGGGCGGTGCTCGTCCCCGAGGCGCTCGCCTACGCGACGATCGCCGGTGTCTCACCGGTCGTGGGGCTCTACGCCGCGCCGCCCGCGCTGATCCTGTACGCGGCCTTCGGCAGCTCCAAACACCTCGTCACCGGTCCGATGGCCGCCACCGCGGCGCTGTCGGCGGCGGCGGTTGCCGATCTCGCGACCGGTGGCACCAAGAACTTCGCGGCGTACACGGTCGCGCTCGCATTGGTCACGGGCGCCCTCGCGCTCGGCGCCGGCTTGCTGCGGCTCGGCTTCCTCGCGACGTTCATCTCGGAACCGGTGCTCAAGGGTTTCATCGTCGGGCTCGCGCTGACGATCATCATCGGACAGGTGCCGAAGCTCCTCGGCGTCGAGAAGACCGAAGGCGACTTCTTCCGACAACTCTGGGGATTGCTCGGGAACCTCGGCGAGACGCAGGGCGTGACCGTCGTCGTCGGATTGAGCTCGCTCGTCCTCGTGTTCGCGCTGCGCCGCTTCGCGCCGGCTGTTCCGGGATCGCTCGTGGTCGTCCTGCTCGGCATCCTGGCAGTGCACGTCTTCGATCTCGCCGCGCACGGCGTCGACATCGTCGGCCATATCGACAGCGGTCTGCCGAGCGTCGGGCTACCCCACGGGCTCGCCTGGAGTGACTACGGGAAGCTGGTCGCCGCCGGGGTCGGTGTGATGCTCGTCGGATTCGCCGAGGGGCTCGGCGCGGCCAAGACCTACGCGGCGCGCGATAACTACGACATCGATCCCAATCGCGAACTGATCGGTCTCGGTGCCGCGAACATCGGCGCGGGGCTGTCGAGCGGCATGGTCGTGAACGGCAGCTTGTCGAAGACGGCGGTGAACGGTTCGGCCGGCGCGCACAGCCAGGTCTCGGGCCTCTTCGTCGCGCTGATGACCGTCATCACGCTGTTGTTCTTCACGAGCTTGTTCGAAGACCTGCCGGAGGCCACGCTCGCCGCCGTCGTCATCGCGGCGCTCGTCGATCTCGTCGACTACCGCGCGCTCATGGCGCTGTACCGCCTGTACACGAGCGAGCTCGGGAAGATCTACGGTCCGGTGACCCGAGCCGATTTCATCGCCGCGGTCGCCGCGATGTCGGGCGTCCTGGTGTTCGACACGTTGCCGGGTCTGTTCATCGGGATCGCGGTGTCGATCCTGCTGTTGCTGTTCCGCGCGTCCCGCCCGCATATCGCCGAGCTGGGCAAGGTCGCCGGCACCCGGAATCAGTGGACCGATCGCGGGCGCCACCCGGAGAACTCCGAGGTCGCCGGCATCGCGGTGCTGCGGGTCGAGGCCGGACTCTTCTTCGCGAACGCCGACGACGTGCGCAACACGATCAAGTCGTATGCGGCCCGGCCCGGCGTGACCGCGATCGTCCTCGACGCCGAGTCGATCGCCGGTATCGACTCGACAGCGACCCAGATGGTGATCGACCTCTCCGTCGAGCTCCGGCGGGTCCATTGTCAGCTCGCGATCGCGCACGGCGTCGGCCAGGTCCGTGACATGTTGCGCCTCGCCGACGGGGTCAAGGAGTCGCCGCTGCTCCTGTTCTCGACCGTTCAGTCCGCGGTCGACAGTCTCTCTGCTCGCGATTAGGTCGCGCCCTCATCTGGCGCGCGGAACATCGCGACGAGATCCTCGCGCGACGAGAGATCGAGCTTGCGCAGGATCGTCGCGAGGTGATGCTCGACCGTCTCCGTGTCGACGTGGAGCGCCCGCGCGATCGTGTCGATGCTGTCGCCGCGCACGACCCGCGTCAGCAGCTCCCACTGGCGCGACGAGAGATCGGCGAGCGCGGGTACTTGCACCTCGTCCGGGACGCGGTGCATTCCTTCGGCGACACCCGCCCCCTGCACCTAGACGGCAATTCTCCACAGGTCGTTCTCGAGGTCGTCGATGCGGTCCTGGGCCGATGGAGCTCCGTTACCCTCAGGTGCGAACACGACGCCGAACCGCGTCCCGGTGGGGCCCTCGGTCGGCGTCACGAGAATGCGGATCGCGATGTAGGCGCGGACTCGTTTGACGCGCACGTGCATGCCGACCCCCGTGTTGTCCTCGAGCGAACGTCCCATCGCCAAGAGGAACGCGGCGACGTCGTCGGGATGCAACACGTCTACGAGCGGCCGGCCGATCAGGTTGGCCGACGTGTCGCCGAGGAGCTCCGCGCTCTCGGTGCTGATTCGCTTGATGGTCGTGTCGAGCCCGATCGTGGCGATCGCGATCGGAAGTGACGTGGCGACGCGAGTGCCCGGTAGCTGCAGCTCGGCGAGTTCCGAACCCGTCGCCGGATCGGGCCCGACGATCTCCGAATCGGCGAGGAAGACCGCGAGCGCGATGCCGGCTCGGATGTGCGCAAGCGAGCGGACCCACGCCCGTCCCGAGATCACCGACCCGTCCGCGCGCTGGACGCGGCTGCGCGTCTCGTAGGCCTGGATCTCGCCGGCTGCGATGAGACGCAGGGCGTGCCGCGCGCGCTGTTCCTCCTCGGCGGGCATGATGACGTCGAGCGCGAGGGGCAACGCGAGCGCGCCTTCCCCGCCGACCATCGCGCGCGCGGCGGCGTTGACGTCGATGATGCGCATCATCTCGAGCTCGACCAGGGCCAGTGGCAGCGGGTTGCGCTGCAGCGCCTCGCGCAGTTCGGCCTCGGTCGTCGCGTCCCTGCTCAACTGTGTACCCGATCCCGGTAAAGCGTCGCGTTGAGTACCGCCGACGCGACGGCGAGGCGACCGACGAGGTAGGCCCAACCGAGTATCGCCACCGCGCCGCCGAGCGCTCCGTACAGCTGCGACGAATGACTCACCCGCCGGGAGACGTAATAGATCGTCAAGAAGTGCAGGATCTGCACGCCGAAGCCGACGAGCACTGCACCGGGTACCAGCGCGGTCCACGGTGCATCGCCGTGAGGGAGCAGCAACGAGATCCAGAACCAGATGCCGCCGTAGACGACCACGGAGCACAACATGAGGATCAGACCCGCGAGACGGTGCGAGGTGTTCAGGCGGCCGGCGACGGACGTCAGTAGGGCGACGCCGAGTGCAACCGTGACGACGGTGACCGCTGCCCGCCATGTTCGGCTCCACCGCGGCGCGGGCCTTCCCCACGCGAGGCCGTGCGCGATGCGTACGGCGCGGGCAAGCGCGATCGAGGTGCTGTACAACGCGAAGAGTCCGATGATCAGCGCGATCCAGCGCCCGCCGTTCGAGACCCGCGCCGAGTCGCTCACGGATTGCGCGGCGAGACCGGCGATGCCGGCCTCCTTGGCCACCTTGGCGGCTCCCTGATGGCTGGCGTCGGCGGCGAATCCGAGCGTGGTGACGAGAACGAGCACGAGCGGGAGCAGGAAGACGAAAAGCCGAAACGCGATCGCACCGGCCATGATCTCGCCGCCCACGAGGCGATCGTGCTCATAGGCGCGGAAAGCGTGATGGGCCGCGGGTACACGTTCGTCGAGCTGCGTCGCCCGGTCCGTGATGCCCTGGCGCGCATTGTCGACGCGACGGCGGGCGCGCCGGTACCTGCTCTCGCCTTCATTTGTCGCCGGTTCGGCCATCTCCACGTAAGGGTGCCCGGGCGAGGTCGAGGCGGAATCACCCGGGCAAGGTGAGGCGCGGGCGCCGTATCGCCAGGAGCGTGAGACCGTGAGCGCCTGCTGCGGCCCGTCGCGCGGATCACCTTCCGCTTCGGCGGTGCCGACTCCGGAGCGCGACCCCGGGCGATCGTCCGTGGCCGCGGTCGCGCTTGCGGGTGGCCGGTTCCGGATGGGCAGCAACGACCGCTGGACGTACCCGAACGACGGTGAGGCGCCGGTTCACGACGTCGAGCTCTCACCATTTCGGATCACGCCGACAGCGGTGACGAACGCGCAGTTCTCGGAGTTCGTGGACGCGACCGGGTATCGGTCCGACGCGCAACGGTACGGATGGTCGTTCGTGTTCGCCGGTCTCCTGCCCGAAGATTTCCCCGAGACACGCGCGGTCGCCGCGGCCCCCTGGTGGCGGCAGGTGTACGGCGCCGACTGGTCGCGTCCGGAGGGTCCCCAGTCGGGAATCGAGCACCGCGCCGACCATCCGGTCGTGCATGTTTCGTGGCAGGACGCCGTCGCGTACTGCACGTGGGCCGGCGCGCGCCTTCCGACCGAGGCGGAGTGGGAGTACGCGGCACGCGGCGGGCTCGAGAACGAGCCGTTCCCGTGGGGGAGCGAGCTGGAGCCGAACGGCGAGCACCGCATGAACGTGTGGCAGGGAACGTTCCCCTTGCAGAACACCGGCGCCGACGGCTACCTGGCGACGGCACCCGCGGATGCGTACGCGCCCAACGCATATGGGCTGTACAACATGACCGGCAACGTATGGGAATGGTGCGCGGACTGGTACGACCGGCGCTACTACGCGAAATCTCCACCAGTCGATCCGGCCGGGCCCCGGGTCGGCGAACATCGAGTGATGCGTGGTGGCTCTTATCTCTGCCACGCGA
>DATJAA010000019.1:0-10908 GCA_035516815.1 Acidimicrobiia bacterium
GCTCGCCCACTTCACATCGACCGCGGCAACGTCCGGTTCGACCACGTGACGTTCGGCTACACGTCGACGGAACCGGTGCTGCGCGAGTTCGATCTCACGGTGGCACCGGGCGAGACGGTCGCGTTGGTGGGCGGCTCGGGCTCGGGAAAGTCGACCGTCGGCCTACTGTTGCCGCGCTTCTACGACGTGCATTCGGGGTCGATCACGATCGACGGCGTCGACGTGCGCGACGCGACCCTGCAGTCGCTCCGCCGCAGCATCGGCGTGGTGTTCGAGGATTCGTTCCTCTTCTCCGACACCATCACCGCGAATATCTCCTTCGGCCGACCCGACGCGACCATGGCCGAGGTCGAGGCCGCGGCGCGCGCCGCCGAGGCGCACGAGTTCATTCTGCAACTGCCCATGGGATACGACACCGTCGTCGGCGAGCAGGGGCTCACACTGTCCGGCGGGCAGCGGCAGCGCGTAGCACTCGCACGGGCACTGTTGTCGGACCCCGAGATCCTGCTGCTCGACGATGCGACCTCCTCGGTGGACGCGCGGATCGAGGAGGAGATCCACGCAACGCTGCGCCGTATCGCGAGCACGCGCACGACGTTGCTCATCGCGCACCGCCGATCGACCCTGTCCCTCGCCGACCGCATCGTCGTCGTCGACGGCGGCAAGGTGGTCGACTCGGGAACGAACGAGGAGCTGACGGCGCGTTGCCCCCTGTACCGGATGCTCCTGTCCGGCCCGGGTGACGACGCGGAGGGAATCGACGCGATCGACGAGGAGCCGCTCGACGACACCCGCGTCGGCGGGATCACGCCGGCGGCGTGGCGCGGCCTCGATGACGACGAGCTCCGCAGCGCGCTCATCGTCGATCGTACGCGGACGACGAGCCCGGCCGCGATGCGCTTCGGCGGTCCGCAGGGCGGTGGTGGTGGCGGCGCCGCGACCGGCGCCGGATGGGGCGGGTCACTCGCGCCGACGCCGGAGCTGCTCGCGCAGGTCGACGCGCTCGAACCCGCCGACGCCGACCCCCAAATCGACCGCGCTCTCGAGGCGAGGCCCGCGCCGAACTTCACGTTCCTCGGCTTCGTCCGCCGATACCAGCTCTGGCTGTGGATCGGGATGTTCCTCGTCGCCCTCGACGCGGTTTGCACGCTCGCGGGGCCATGGCTCGTGCACTACGGCCTCGACAAGGGCGTCGCCGCGAACGCTCCCCGCGAGCTGTGGATCGCGACGGCTGTCTTCTTCGTCATCACTCTGTTCGACTGGTGGGTGATGTGGGCGGAGTCCCGCGTCATGGGGCGGACCTCAGAACGCCTCCTGCATGCTCTCCGGATCAAGGTCTTCGCGCACCTCCAGCGGCTCGGAGTCGACTACTACGAGAACGAGATGGCCGGGCGGATCATGACGCGCATGACCACCGACATCGACGCGCTGTCGCAGCTCCTGCAGAACGGGCTGGTGAACGCGCTGGTGAACCTGGTGACGTTCTTCGGCGTCGGGATCGCGCTTGCCATCCTGAATCCCCGGCTGGCGCTGGTGAGCGCCGGCATCCTTCCCCCGCTGTTCATCGCAACGCTCTGGTTCCGCCGGCAGTCGAGCAAGGCGTACGAAGTCGCGCGCGAGCGGATGGGAGCCGTGAACGCGAACCTCCAAGAGGGGTTGTCCGGTGTGCGCGTCTCGCAGGCGTTCGTGCGCGAGGAGCGCAACCAGGACAATTTCGAGGAGATCGCGGGTGGATACCGCGACGCGAGGGTTCGCGCGCAGCGTCTCGTCGCCATCTATTTCCCCTTCGTCGACTTCCTGTCCGATATCGCAACGTGTCTGGTGCTCGGCGCGGGAAGCGTCTACGTGGCCAACGGATCGCTCAGCGTCGGCGCACTCATCGCGTTCCTCCTCTACCTGAACCTCTTCTTCGCGCCGATCCAGCAGCTGTCGCAGGTGTTCGACTCGTATCAACAGGCACGGGTCGCCATCGATCGCATCACCGAGCTGCTCGAGACGCCGACCTCGCTGAGCTCGCCCGCGGATCCGTTGCCGGTGCCGCGGCTGACCGGTGACGTCCGGCTCGAGAACGTCCGGTTCCGGTACCGGAACGCGATCGACGACGCGTTGCGCGGCGTCGACTTACACATCCACGCCGGGGAGACCGTCGCGCTCGTCGGCGAGACCGGCGCCGGGAAGTCGACGGTGATCAAGCTCGTCGCGCGCTTCTACGACCCGACCGCGGGGTTCGTGACCGCCGACGGTGTCGCGGTGAGCTCCTACGACCAGGTCGCATTCCACCAGCAGCTCGGCGTCGTGCCCCAAGAGGCGTTCCTGTTCTCGGGAACGATCCGCGACAACATCGCGTACGGGCGCAGCGACTCCTCCGACGCGGCGGTCGAGGCCGCGGCCCGGGCTGTGGGCGCGCACGAGTTCATCGCCGGACTGCCCGGCGGGTATCTGCAGTGGGTGAGCGAGCGCGGACGATCGCTGTCGTCAGGTCAGCGGCAGCTCATCGCGCTCGCCCGCGCCCATCTCGTCGATCCCGCCATCTTGTTGCTCGACGAGGCGACGTCGAATCTCGACCTGAACACCGAGGCCAAGGTGCAGGCCGCGATGGGTGTCGCGGCGCGGGGGCGCACCACGATCCTCATCGCGCACCGTCTGCAGACGGCGCGGCTCGCCGACCGGATCGTCGTCGTCGACGCCGGCCGCGTGATCGAGGACGGCACGCACGACGAGCTCCTCGGTAGGCGCGGCGCGTACGCGCGCATGTGGGCCGCGGCCGAGGGCCAACCGTCGGCC
This sequence comes from Acidimicrobiia bacterium, assembly GCA_035516815.1. Lineage (GTDB taxonomy): Bacteria > Actinomycetota > Acidimicrobiia > IMCC26256 > PALSA-610 > PALSA-610. The sequence goes on from DATJAA010000019.1 coordinate 2,785, forward strand.
GCGGCCAACTGAGTCGACGGGACCCTCCGCCGCCGGGACCCGGCGAGGCGTTGTAGGTTCCCGCGTATGCCGAAGATGCCTGCCGACCGTCCGGGCCGCACGTGGTGGCGTGACGGTGTGCTGTACCAGATCTACCCCCGCTCCTACATGGACACGAACGGCGACGGGATTGGCGACGTCCGCGGGATCACCCGGCGACTCGACCATCTCCAATGGCTCGGCGTCGATGCCATCTGGCTCGATCCGATCATGGTCTCGCCCAACGACGACTGGGGCTACGACGTCGCCGACTACGTCGACGTCGACCCCGCGCTCGGCTCGCTCGCCGACGCCGACACGCTCATCGAGGAGGCGGCGCGGCGAGGGATCCGCGTCATCCTCGATCTCGTCCCCAATCACACGAGCGACCGCCACCCGTGGTTCGTCGACGCGAGGTCGTCGCGCGACTCGAAGCACCGCGACTGGTACGTCTGGGCGGATCCGAAGCCCGACGGTTCGGTGCCGAACAACTGGACGATGGCATTCGACCCCCGCCGGCCCGCGTGGACGTTCGACGACGCGAGCGGTCAGTACTACCTGAACCAATTCCTATCCTCGCAGCCCGACCTCAACTGGTGGAACGAAGACGTGCGCGACGCGTTCGACGGGATCCTGCGCTTCTGGTTCGATCGCGGTGTTGCGGGTTTCCGCATCGACGTCGCGCATTCTGTCATCAAGGACCGTGAGCTGCGCGACAACCCGCCGGCGACGACGGACGACCACTGGTACGTCCAGATGATGGGGCAGCGATCGGTGTACAACGCGTGCCGTCCCGAGGTTCACGATGTGTTGCGGCGCTGGCGCAAGGTCGCCGAGAGCTACGAACCGCCCCGCGTGCTCATCGGCGAGACCTACGTGCTCGAGCCGGAGGCGTTCGCGAGTTTCTACGGATCGGGAGACGAGCTGAACCTCGCATTCAACTTCATGCTCCTCCATTCCGAGTTCAAGGCTGCACCATTACGGGACGCGGTCGAGCGCGCCGAGGCACTGCTCCCCGACCACGCGTGGCCGGTGTGGACGGGCGGCAATCACGACAACCACCGGTTCCCGACGCGCTGGTGCAAGAACGATCCTGTTCGCACCCGCGCCGCGCTCGTTCTGCTGATGGGTCTACGCGGAACGCCCTTTCTTTACTACGGCGACGAGATCGGGATGGTCGATACGAGTGTCCCGAAGGACCGGATCCTCGACCCGGTCGGTGTCTTTCACGGCGCGCGGATGGGGCGCGACGACGAGCGGACCCCGATGCACTGGGCCGCGACCCCCGGCGCCGGCTTCTCCGATCCCGGCGTCGAGCCCTGGTTGCCGTACGGCGACTTTGCGGCCTGCAACGTCGCCGATCAACGCCACGATCCCGACTCCACGTTGTCGCTGACCCGCGACCTCATCGGGCTTCGCGACGCACTGCCCGAGCTCCGTGCGGGCGACTACGCCACATTGCCGGCGCCGAACGACGATGTGTGGGTGTGGCGCCGCGGCCGGCGCGCCGTCGTGGCGTGCAATCTCTCCGATGATGCCGTCGACGTCGACGGTGCCGGGCCCGGCGCGATCCGGATCTCGTCGCGGTGCGCCCGTGCCGACGAACGCGTCGACGGCGCGCTGCACCTCGAGCCGTGGGAGGCGGCGATCGTCTGGCGGGACGCGTGACCGGATCCGAGCGTCGCCCCGGCTCCCGTCAGGACGGGTGCGCGGCGCACCACGCGAGCAGGTCGTCCGCGCTCCACGCGTTGATCACCTGGTCGGGCTCGAGGCCGCATTCGGCGGCGCGATCGGTGCCGTACGGGTGCCATTCGAGCTGATCGGCGGCGTGCGCGTCGGTGTTGATGGCGATCTTCAAGCGTGCATCGACGGCTTTGCGCAGGATGGTCTTGGGCGGATCGAGTCGCTCGGGCCGGCAGTTGATCTCCAGAGCGGTGTCGAACACGCGGCAGGCCTCGATCACGACGTCGTCGTCGAACTCCGACTCGGGACGGCCGCGGCCCACGAGGAGCCGGCCGGTGCAATGACCTACCACGTCGACGTGCGGGCTCGCGATCGCGGCCACCATCCGGCGCGTCATCTCGCTCCTCTCCATGCGGAGCTTCGAGTGGACGCTCGCAACCACGACGTCGACGCGCGAGAGCAACTCCTCCGAGCCGTCGAGCGCGCCGTCCTCGAGGATGTCGCATTCGACGCCGGTGAGAACGCGGAACGGGTGCATCTCGGCGTTCAGCTCCGCGACGACGTCGAGTTGTTCGCGGAGCCGCTCGGGCGGCAGACCGTGCGCGATCTTCAGGCGGGGCGAATGGTCGGTCAATGCGAAGTACTCGTGACCGAGCGCGCGCGCCTTTTCGGCCATCGCCCGGATCGTGTCGCCACCGTCCGACCAGTCCGAATGCACGTGCAGGTCGCCCTTCAGGCGCGCGCGCAGTGCCTCGCCCGCCGCCGTCCCGGGATTCTCCGCGTGCTCGAGAAGCTTTTGCAGGTATTGCGGCGTCTCTCCCGCGAGCGCTTCGGAGATGACGGCGGCCGTGGTGTCGCCCACCCCCGGGAGCTCCTTCAATCGCCCTTGGTCGGCGAGGAACACGAGCTCCGACTCCGGAACCCGTGAGATCTCGCGCGCGGCACGCCGGAACGCCTGCTGGCGATGCGCGGGTGCCCGGCCGCGCATGAGGAGGTCGGCGATGCGCTCGAGGGCCTCGACCGGCGTCATGATGCGACCGTACCCTGCTGCCGTGGGCCTCTACAGCGAGCACGTGCCCCGCGTTTCACCCGTCGCGCTCGCAGGGTGCCCTCGTATACTCGAAAGCTCCGGAGGGCTGACCGAGTGGCCGAAGGTGCTCGCCTGCTAAGCGAGTAGGGGGTGACAAGCCCCCTCGAGGGTTCAAATCCCTCGCCCTCCGCCAGTAGCTTCCTCCGATGACCGACGACTACACGGCGGCCTTCGCCGCACTTGGTTCCGCGACGCTCGGCGAGAGCGGCGGCCGTCCGATGTCACCGCGCATCCGTCCGGCGTGGCGTGGCGCGCGGGTCAGCGCGCCGGCGTACCCGGTCACGTGCAGCACGACCGACAACCTTGCGATTCACGTCGCGGTCGCGGAAGCCCCGGCGGGATCGGTGCTCGTGGTGAACGTCGGTCACGAGCCGGCCCGCGGGTATTGGGGTGAGGTGCTGACGACCGGCGCCGAGACGCGCGGCATTCGCGGGCTCGTGATCGACGGGGGGGTTCGCGATGTCGACGCCCTGGAGACGCACGGGTTCCCGGTGTTCTCGACGATGATCGCGCTCCGCGGCGCGACCAAGCAGGAGCCGGGCTGGGTCGGCGCCCCTTCGATCGTCGGCGACGTCGAGGTCACGCGCGGCGACTGGATCGTCGGTGATGCCGACGGCGTCACGGTTGTCCCGGCCGCGCGGCTCGACGACGTGCTCGCGGCAGGCCGCGCCCGGGCCGAGAAGGAGATGCACTACTTCGACGAGTTGCGCGCGGGTCGTACGACGTTGCAGTTGCTCTCGCTCGACGACGCTCCGATCGAACGCGGTTGACCGGACCCGCCGCCGGCCGGGGAGACCTCAGACGTCGGCAACCTTGCGGAGGGTGTTGTGGTCGGTGTGCGCGATCTCACCGCCGATCGCGTGGTGATAGTTGGTCGTTTCGTCGTACGACCAGGAGCCGTCGTCGTTGACGGTGACCGTCACCGTGTACTTCCACGTGCGCGCCTTCTCGGCGAGGTACTTGTTCGAGAGGATCCCGTACACCTCGTCGCCCACTGTCGCCTGCATGAAGAACGACTTGTCGTCGGCCTTCGCCGAACCGCCGGCGAGGATCGTCGAGCCGCGCGGGACCATGAAGCAACGCATCACTTCGCCCGCGTCACCGTCCCAGAGCCAGTAACCGACCTCGGTGTGGAAGGGATCGTCCTCGCCCGCGCGCCAAGCAGCCATGCGGTAGTCGAGGCCGTACAGGTGCTGTGCGCCGTTGTCGACGGGCCCGAAGGGCTTCATCGAGACCTTCTCGAGGTACTTCGTGTCGCCGGTCTCGCCCTCGGCGTTGTGGAACGAGAGGTCGAGTCCGGATTCGCCTTCCCACTCGCCGATCAGCGACGCGAGCGGGCCCCATGCGGTGTAGTCAGCCATGGGCGGAAGTTACCTCAGATGATCAGAGGACGACCACGGATCGCAGCACCTCGCCGCGCTCCATCTTGTGGAATGCGTGCTCGACCTCGTCGAGCGAGATCGTCTCTGACACAAACTTGTCGAGCGGGAAGCGGCCCTGCAGGTATAGGTCGATGAGCGTCGGGAAGTCGCGCGAGGGAAGGCAGTCGCCGTACCAGCTCGGTTTCAACGCGCCGCCGCGGCCGAAGAAGTCGATCATCGGGATGTCGGGCAGCTCCATCTCGGGCGTCGGCACGCCCACCTGGACCACCGTGCCGGCGAGGTCACGCGCGTAGAAGGCCTGCTTCAGCACTTCGGGACGGCCGACGGCCTCGATGCACACGTCGGCGCCGTTTCCCTCGGTGAGCGCGCGTACTGCCTCGACGGCGTCCTCCTTGGAGGCGTCGACCGTGTGCGTCGCGCCGAAGCCGAGCGCCCACTCGAGCTTGCGCACGTCGAGGTCGATGCCGATGATCGTCCGGGCGCCCGCCAGGCGCGCCGCCGCGATGGCCGCGTTGCCGACGCCGCCGCATCCGAACACCGCGATCGTGTCGTCGCGCCCGATGCCCCCGGTGTAGGTCGCCGCGCCGAAGCCGGCCATGACGCCACATCCGAGGAGTCCGGCCGCGGTCGCGTCGGCGCGGCCGTCGACCTTGGTCGCCTGGCCCGCGGCCACAAGCGTCTTCTCCGCGAACGCGCCGATTCCCAACGCCGGCGACAGGGGCGTACCGTCGGCGCGTGTCATCTTCTGCTTCGCGTTGTGAGTGTTGAAGCAGTACCAGGAACGTCCGCGCCGGCACGCGCGGCACTCACCGCACACTGCCCGCCAGTTCAACACCACGAAATCGCCCGGTACGAGGCTTGTGACGTCGGGGCCGACCGATTCCACGAGCCCGGCCGCCTCGTGGCCGAGCAGGTACGGATAGTCGTTGCCGATGGCGCCTTCGCGGTAGTGGAGGTCGGTGTGGCAGACGCCGCACGCCTGGACGCGCACGGATACTTCTCCCGGGCCGGGATCGGGAACGAGGATCGTCTCGACCGTGACGGGTACCCCCTTCGCGTTCGCGACGACGCCGCGCACCTGCTCGCTCATGCTTCGAATCTACGCGCCGGTCAGGACGGCGTCACGAGGTTGGCCGGCGTACCGCCGGCGAGGACGATCGCAACCGCGCTGGTCGCCATCGTGGCCATCCGCGTGCGCGTGGCCTGGGAGGCCGAGCCGATGTGCGGAAGCAGCACGGTGCGGGGTGCGGAAAGCAGGCGCGGGTCGACCTCCGGCTCGCGCTCGTACACGTCGAGACCCGCGGCGAAGATCCGTCCCTCGTGCAACGCGTCTGCGAGCGCAGGCTCGTCGACAACCGTTCCGCGCGAAGTGTTCACGAGCACCGCGGTGCGCGGCATGAGCCCGAGGCGGCGCGCGTCGATCAGGTGGTGCGTCTCCGATCCGCCCGGCGTGTGGAGCGAGATGATGTCGGCGCGGGCGAGCAGTTCGTCGAGGTCGGCGACGTAGCCGGATTCGCTCGTCGGGTGGCGCGCGTGGTGGAGCACACGCATGCCGAATCCCTCGGCGCGCCGGGCCACCGCGCGCCCGATGCGTCCGTAGCCGACGATGCCGAGGGTGGCGCCGTGCACGTCGCGCCCGAGGTACTGCGTGACGCCCCAGCCCGCCCACCGGCCCGTTCGCAAGTCGGACTCGGCAGTGGAGGCGAGCCGGCTCGCGGCGAGGATCAAGAGGAACGCGGTGTCGGCCGTAGTGTCATCGAGCACTCCGGGGGTGTTGCACACGTGGATGCCGTACTCGGCCGCCGCGCGTACGTCGATGTTGTCGTAACCGACGGCGACGTTGGCGATCACTTTCAGCCGCCCGCCCGCGGCGCCTGCTTCGAGGACGGGCGCGTCGATGCGGTCGGTGAGCAGGGACACGATCGCGTCGCACTCCCGCGCGTGGGCGCGCAGCGCGTCGGTCGAGAAGGGCGAGTCGTCGGAGTTGGGCCCGACGACCTCGTGGTGCGCCTCCGCGAGCGGTTGCAGCCCGCCGTCGGGGAGACGGCGGGTGACGAGCACGCGTCCCATCCGGTCAGCTCGTGTAGTCGACCGGGCCCGCGCCTTCGATGCCGACGGCAAACGCGAAGCAGTGAATTGGCGCGTGGTCGCTGACCGGTCGCAACGAGTGCACGGCGTTCGGCGGGATGTGAACGAGATCACCCTGCCGGATCTCACGGTCCTCGCCCGCGATCGTCATGATCCCGCGGCCGGCTGTGACGTAATAGAACTCGTGCGTGGGATGGTGGTGCGGGTCGACGAACCCACCGCCCGCCACCTCGAACTCACTGACGAGCTCGAGATGGCCGCCTTTGGTGATGTCGAACATCTCGCGCGGGCTCACCAACCACCACACCGGAACGGTCCCGTTGTGCTCGATGACCGGCTCGACGTCCTCGATCGACCGCACGTCCATTTCGTGACCTCCACGCCCGCGATCGGGTAAGACTGACGCTCGCGTCAGCCTAGGGGCCAAACGCGCCGGAGGTGAGAGGAGGAACCATGCGGACGGTCAGGCTCGATGCGCCATCGGCGACCCGCGCGTCGTTCGCGCCGTTCGGAGCGCTCCCTCCCGAAGAAGACGACGGCAACCCGACGGCCGACCTCGAGTTCCTCTGGAACGACGGTTCGGTCAACTTCATCGGCCATACGCTCGACGAACTCGACGTCGTCGACGGGTGGCTGCGCTGCGAGTTGCTCAATCGCCACGACACGCACACGCAGACCCTGATGCCCATGAGCGGGGATGCGATCGTGGTGGTCGCGCCCGGCGAGGTCGATTTCTCCGACCCGGCCGACTTCGATACGGTCCGCGCCTTTACGCTTCCGTGCCACACGTGTGTACACCTCCACCGCGGCACGTGGCACTGGGGTCCGTACCCGCTGGGCGCGGAGTCCGTCCGGATCTTCAACGTGCAGGGCCGTGGCTACGCCGAGGACAACGGGATCGCGTGGCTCACCCGCGATCACGGGATCATCTACGAGGTCCCCGCTCAAGTCTGAGGCACCGCGCGCTCGATGAAGAGAGTGAGGGGAACAACGGACCGGGCGGCTCGAGAGGGGGAGCTATGCCGGCAGCAGTGAGGACGCTCGATCGGGAGATCGCGCTCGAGGAGCGTCTGGTCGGGATACCGACGAACCACCCACTGACGGACTCCTCGATCGCGGGGCGCCGGCTGCAGATCGCGGTCGTCCTGGGATCGAGCGGCCTGGTAGCGCTGTTCGCCGTCTTCGCCGCGTCCGGCGTGATTCGCGTCGGCGCGATCGGGCTCGCCGTGATCTTCGCGGCGTATGCGATCGAAAAGGATCACCATCTTCGCCGGCTCGCGCTGCTTCGGGGAGACTCGATGCGCATCACACTCGTCGTCGCCAACGAGTTGATGTCCTCGGGCGCGCTCACCGGCGATCGCGAGCTGCTCGACCTGCGCGACGGCATCGGTCGCACGGCCGGGCGGCTCGCGGCAGGTCTCGCGGACGTCGTCCGTGCCGACTGTACGCGCGTGCGGCTGCTCGGCCCGTCGGGCGAGGTCCCTGTCGCGGCCGAGCGCGAGCTGTCGGAACTGCTCGAGCTTCCCGACGACCCGGGCGCCGCGCAGGAGGTGCTCCGCAAGCACAAGGCCGTTCGCCGCACCACGCCGGACGACCGCAGTGTGCTCGTGGTCGCGATGCGGCGCGGCGAAGACGTCGTCGGGCTCCTCGAGGCGATCGCGCCCTGCGGCGATCGCTTCCGTCCCGGAGACCTCGCGCGTGCCGAGGCGTACGCACGCGGTGCGGTAGCCGCGCTGGCGGCGAACTGACCGCCGGCGCGAACGGGTAGCGTCGCCGCCCGTGGCCGAGTTGGACGGGCAGGTAGCGATCATCACCGGCGGCGCCTCCGGTATCGGACGTGCCACCGCGATCCGGTTCGCGGCG
>DATJAA010000020.1:0-5937 GCA_035516815.1 Acidimicrobiia bacterium
CCGCCAATGGCACGTACACATCCGAGACCGACTTGGTCGACTCGATCTCACTCACGCTCGCACCCGCGAGCACATCGAGGCCGACCGCGGGCAACTGCACGAAGACGACGTCGCCGAGACTCTCCTGCGCGAAGTCGGTGATCCCGATGCGCGCCACCGATCCCGTGAGCCGGACCCACTCGTGCTCGGCGCTGTATCGGAGGTCCTCGGGTATCACCATGGCGTGGGAGCGTAGCTAGCGCGTGAGCTCGGCGACCTGACCGGCGTGAATCGCAACGAGCCGGCGCGCTTCGATGTCGCTCACACCCTCGGCCCAGATGTGGGTGATCGCGAGCTCGGGGTCGGGGAGCACGAGGGCCCAGCCCTCCGGGTAGACGATCTTCACCCCGTCGACGAGCACGGTGGGAAAGTCCTTGGCGCGCTCGAGCACGCCCCGCATGACCGTCCCCTTGCGCTCCCACGGTGTGGGGACCACGTCGTGCGCGACGTGGGTGTCGGGGACGTCGGCAACGATGGCCGAGAGGGCCCGGCCGCCCGCCGCGAGCAGGTCCAGCAAGTGGACGAGTGTCGCGACCGCGTCGTAAGCGGGCAGGAACGCCGGCCAGATGAACCCGCCCTCCTGCGACGCGGCGAAGTCGATCGTTCCGGTGCCGGCGACCTCCATCAAGTGGGACGCCGACAGCTTGGTCCATGTGATCGGCGCGCCGTTGCGTTCCCCCAGACGCTCTGCTTCACGGCTCACCGAGACGGGAAGCGCGAGGCGGGAGCCCGGGCGCTGCTCGCACACGAGCTTGACCAGGGCGAGCAACGCCTCCTCCGACGACAATGCGACACCCTGATCGTCGATGATGGTCGCGGTCTCGCCGTCGGGGTCGAAGACGTAGCCGAGGTCGGAGCCCGAGGTGCGTACGAGATCGCCTATGACCTTGATCCGGGCGTCGAGATCGTCACCGGTGACGGTGGCGGTGCTCGTCGTCGCGAACGGGTTGACCGCGAGAACGCTCGCACCGAGCTTGGCGAGAACACTCGGCAAGAGGATCGAGGTCGCGCCGTACGAGTAGTCGATCACCACCTTGAACACGCGTCGACGCAGGCGCTCGGCGTGGACACTCGCCTCGAGGGCCGCGGTGTAGAACTCGATTGCCCGGGGCGGGAACACGATGTCGCCGATGTCGCCCGCGAACGCCCGGCGGAAGTCCTCGCGGTAGAGCAGGCGCTCGATCTTGCGCTGCGCGCCTTCATCGATGTCGGCGCCGTACTCGTCCATGAAACGGATCTCGACGCTGTCGGCGTCGCCCGGCGCCAGCCGGACACTGATGCCACCCTGCGCGCCCTGTGTGCGCACCTGGAACCGCGTGAGTGGAACCGTCGAGAGCTCGAGGTCCATCACGTGCACGCCGCTGAGGTTGAGCCCGGCGATGAGCGCGCGTTTGAGCGCGCGGGCCGAACGGCTCGTGTCGCGGCTCGTGCACACGACCGAGCCCTTCTTCAGCGCGGTCCCGTAAGCCATGGCGAGCCGCACCGCGACTTCGGACGTCACGTCGACATTTGCGAGCCCGCGTACGCCGCGCCGGCCGAACAGCGTGCGTGCGCCCTTGCTCTCCCACACGATCGACGACGTCACCAGCGCGCCCGGCTCGACCATCTTGAACGGGTAGATCTTCACGGCGGGGTTGATGATGGCGTGCCCTCCGACGAAGCATTCGTCGCCGATCACCACGTTCTCCTCGACGCGCGCGCCGTCGCGAATGTCGCTGGCGCGCCCGACAACCGCGCCGCGGAGTCGTGCACCCGGCCCGATGTAGACGTGATCGTGCACGACGCACCGCTCGAGCTCCGCGTCCGCCTTCACGACGACGTCGGTACCGAGCACCGTGTACGGCCGGAGAACCGCGCCGGCCTCGACGCGGGCGTTGTCGCCGATGAGGACGGGGCCGTACACCTCCGCGTCGGGCGAGAGGTCGGCGCCCTCCCCCAGCCAGACTCCCTCTCGCACCTCGAAGCCCGGCATCTCGAGCCTCATGCGCCCGTCGAGGATGTCTTCGTGCGCGCGCCGGTAAGCCTCCAGGGTGCCGACGTCCTCCCAGTAGCCGTCGATCACGTGGCCGAAGAGCTTGCGGCCCTGCTCGAGCACGTCGGGAAACACGTCGGCGGAGAAGTCGACGATCTCTTCCGCGGGTATGAAATCGAAGATCTCGGGCTCGAGCACGTAGATGTTGGTGTTGATCGTGTCGGAGAAGACCTCGCCCCACGTGGGCTTCTCGAGGAACCGGTCGATCGTTCCGTCCTCGCGCGTGATCACGATCCCGAACTCGACGGGGTTCTCGACCCGCTTCAACGCGATGGTCGCGAACGCGTCGGCGGCGCGATGCGCCTTCATGATCGATCCGAGGTCGACGTCGGTGAGGGCGTCGCCCGCGACGACGAGAAAGGTGTCGTCGAGCTCTTCCATCGCGTTGCGAACCGAGCCCGCCGTGCCGAGTGGAGTCTCCTCGGTGGCGTAACGCATGCGCACACCGAAGTCGGAGCCGTCGCCGAAGTAGTTGCGAATGTGGTTGGCGAGGAACGCGACAGTGACGACGATGTCGTCGAAGCCATGCTGCGCCAGGAGCCGCACGATGTGCTCCATCATCGGCGCATTCGCGATCGGGATCATCGGTTTGGGTTGGTTGCTGGTCAGCGGCCGCAGGCGCGTGCCCTCTCCTCCCGCCAGGATCACCGCCTTCATGAAGCCACCTCCGCCGGGCGTCGCGCGTTCCTGCCCTCGCGGAGGGCGTCGCGCGCCGCAGGGACGTACGTCGCGGCCGCGATGTACCCCAGCACAATGCCACCGATCGCGAAACCCCACCCGACGAAGTCGAAGAGGAATCGGACCGACGGGGCCGCATCGGCGATCAGGAACATCGGCATCGCGAACATGAGCGCGAGCGTCCCGGCCTTGCCGGCCCAGACGACGTCGATCCGGCGGGCGCCGGCGACACCCAGCGCGACGGTCGCTCCCGCGATCAGGACCTCGCGCACGAGAATGATCCACAGAATCACGTCCACCGCGGTCGAGAGGTTCTCGAGCAACAGCGCGATCGCGGCCGCGACCAGCAGGACGCGATCGGCCGTGGGGTCGAGGATCTTGCCGAGATCACTCCCCTGGTCGTAATGGCGCGCGATCCATCCGTCGACCCAGTCGGTCGCCCCGAGCACCGCGAGCAGCGCGGCGGCCGCGCGCCGAGCGGGATCGGGCTTCCACAAGAGCCAGAGAAACACGGGTACGCACAAGAGCCGGGCCACCGAGATGGCATTCGGAATCGTAAAGACCCGCGATCGGGCGCGCTCCATCGCAACCAAGAGTACGGGCTAGAGGCCGGCCGCGCCGCCCTCTGCTCGGGGATCCGAGCCGCAGCGGTAGCCGGGCGAGGTGCATTCGATCGCGTGCGCGATGCCGGGTCCGTGGCGATAGCCCTTCACGACGTCGATCGCGTGGCCGCGGCCGCGCAGGTCTTCGATCCACGCCGGATCGAAGTGGTCCTCCATAGCGATCCGGGTCGTCTCCGGGTCGACGGTGAACCGCGGCGCGCTGATCGCCAGCTGGGGATCGGCACCGTCCACGAGCATGCGCACCAGGAGTTGGGTGTGCGTCTGCGCCTGACCATGGCCGCCCTCGGTGCCGAACACGAGCCACGGACGGGAATCCCGCATCGCCATCGCAGGGATCAGGGTGTGCAACGGCATCTTGGCCGGCCCGATGGCGTTGGGGTGGTCGTCGTCGAGAACGAACGCGGACCCCCGGTTGTGCAAGTTCAAGCCCCACTCTGCGACGCGCAGTCCCGAGCCCGCGCCCGAGAAGTTGGACTGGATGAGACTCACGAGCATGCCGTCGCGGTCGGCCGCGCACATGTAGATCGTCCCACCGTCGGGTTCGGAATGCGCCACCGCGGCGCGTGCCCGCGCGGGGTCGATGTCGCGGCGCCGCGCCTCGATCCAGTCGTCGCGCAAGAGCCGCTCGGGCGCGATCGTCATCGTGTCGGGATCGCCGAGGTAACGCCGGCGATCGGCCAGCGCGAGCTTGACCGCCTCGATCAGCACATGTTGTCGGTCGGGCCCGTCGGCGCCGAGATCGAGTCCGTCGACGATGCGCAACGCCTCCAGCGCGGTGACCCCTTGCGTGGGCGGCGGCATCTCGAGGATCTCCACCCCGCGCACGGCCGCGCGGAGGGGCTCGACCCACGCGCCCTCGTGCGCGGCGACGTCCGCCGCCGTCATGCATCCACCCGCACGCTGTAGCCGTTCTGCCACCGCGGCCCCGATCGGACCGCGGTAGTACGCGTCCGGACCCTCGGACGCGAGCGTCCGGATGGTGCGCGCGAGCTCGGGCTGGCGGACCCAATCTCCTGCCGACAAGGTTCCGTAGGCATCGCGGAAGTCGGAGAGGCCGAAATGGTCGTACAGCCGCGCGCTGCTGTCGAAGAAGAACGCACCGCGCCTGGTGAGCGGGAATCCCTCTTCCGCGTAATGCAGTGCGCGTTGCGCGAGCCGCCCGAAGTCGCGTGTCGCGAACTTCTCGATGAGCGTGAACCAGGCCTCGACCGCCCCGGGAACCGTGACGGGGTGGGGCCCGAACACGGGCATATCCGAGGCTCCCGACGCCGCCCGCACGAACTCCGGCGTCGCGCCGCTCGGCGCGCGGCCGACGCCGCGGTAGGCGTGGAGTTGCCCGTCCCAGATCATCGTGAGGAGATCGCCGCCGAAGCCGCACATGTACGGCGTCACGACACCCAGAACGAAGTTCGCCGCGAATGCGGCGTCCACGGCATTTCCGCCCTCGGCCAGCATCGCGGCTCCGGCCGCCGACGCGAGGTAGTGCGGGGTGCAGACGACGCCGTTCGGGTAGGCACGCGCTTCCTGGAGCCACACGCTCATGCCCTACGGACGTTACTCATGCTTCGTCGCGGTCGCGGAAGACTCGACGTCTGCGGACGTCGGTAGTGTCGTTGCATGGAGTTCAACCTCGCCGACCTCTACGAAGCCGTCGCCGATGCAGTCCCCGACCGTCTGGCGGTCGTTGCGGGCCACCGCCGGCTGACGTATCGCGCTCTCGATGATCGCGCCAACCGCGTCGCGCACTATCTGCGCGATGTCGGAGTGGTGCCCGGTCAGCACGTCGGCATCTACTCGTTCAACCGAGCCGAATGGCTCGAGTCGATGCTCGGCTGCTTCAAGGCTCGAGTCGTTCCGATCAATATCAACTATCGCTACGTCGTCGACGAGCTGCGCTACCTGTTCGACAACGCGGATCTCGTCGCACTGATCTTCGAAGCCGAATTCGGGCCGCACGTCGCGTCGGTGACACCCGGGCTGCCGAAGTTGCGCCACCTCGTCCAACTCGACGACGGGAGCGGAACCGTAACCGACGGCCTCGGCCCGGTCGACTACGAGGAGGCCCTCGCGTCCGCGAACTCCTCTCGCGACGGCTTGACGCCTCGATCTCCCGACGACCTGTACGTGCTGTACACGGGCGGCACCACGGGTATGCCGAAAGGTGTGATGTGGCGCGCGGAGGACATCTTCTTCGCCGCCATGGGCGGCGGCAACTACGGCGGTCCCGGAATCGAGCGTCCGCCCGACATCACGAGCAGCCTCAGCGCGGCCCCGGGAGTCAGCCTCGCGCTCGCGCCGCTGATGCACGGCAACGCGCAATGGTCCGCATTCGTCACACTGTTCGGCGGCAACACGGTCGTACTCAACGCGAGCCGCCGGTTCGATGCGGACGAGATCTGGGACCTCGTCGACCGCGAGAGCGTGAGTGTCATCTCGTTGGTCGGCGACGCCATGGCGCGGCCGCTCGTCGACGCGCTCGCGCAGCGTGCCGCACCCGCATCGCTCTTCGCGCTGGTATCCGGCGGTGCGATCCTCTCCCCTTCCATCAAACAAGAGCTGAACGAC